>NZ_JBHYJH010000183.1:0-17040 GCF_042740445.1 Streptomyces sp. NPDC059003
GGGGCTGTCGCCCCAGACCCCCCAGAAATTCAGCCCGTCCGGCGCTTGAGGACGAGCCGCGAAGCGGCGATGATCCAGCCCGCCCGGCGCTTGAGGGCGAGGCGCGAAGCGCCGACAAAGGCGGGGGCGCCACGGGGGAATTTCAGCCTGCCCGGCGTTTGAGGGCGGGGCGCGAAGCGCCGATAAAGGCGGGGGCGCCAGGGGGGATTTCAGCCTGCCCGGCGTTTGAGGGCGGGGCGCGAAGCGGCGATGAAGGCGGGGGCGCCGGGGGATTTCAGCCTGCCCGGCGTTTGAGGGCGAGGCGTGCAGCGCCGATGAAGCGGGGTCCCAGGGGCGGCAGCCCCTGGTTCGGGAAGGGGTGGGTCTGGGGCGCCCCCGCGACGGGCACCCTCACTGGCATGGGTAACGCTCAGGAGTTGGTGAGGGAGCTGCGCCGCACCGTGGCGGGTGGGGTGGACGACTCGGTCGGGGGGCGGGCCGTGGTCACCATGGACGCCTCCAACTACCGGAGGATCCCGGTGGCCGTGGTCGCCCCGAGGGACACGGCCGACGTGACGGCGACCCTCGAGATCTGCCGCGCACACCACGTCCCCGTCGTCCCCCGAGGCGCCGGCACCTCCATCGCCGGCCAGGCAACCGGGACAGGAGTTGTCCTGGACTTCACCCGCCACCTGAACCATCTCGTCGAGCTCGACCCGGAGGCCAGGACCGCCCGGGTCCAGCCGGGCCTCGTCCTGGACGCGCTGCGCGCCGCCGCGGCCCCGCACGGCCTGACGTTCGGCCCGGACCCGTCCACGCACAGCCGCTGCACCCTCGGCGGCATGATCGGCAACAACTCGTGCGGCTCGCACTCGGTGGCGTGGGGCACCACGGCCGACAACGTCCGGGAGCTGTCGGTCGTACGCAGCGGGGGAGGGGGACCCGTCACCCTCGGCCGCGGCTCGTGGGACGCGGCGCCCACCGGCCTGCGCACCCTCGTCGAAGGCGACCTCGCCCGCCTCCGCACCGGCTTCCCCGACCTGCCCCGCCGCATCTCCGGCTACGCCCTGGACGCCCTGCTCCCGGAGAACGGCCCCGACCTGGCCCGCTTCTTCTGCGGCAGCGAGGGCACCCTCGGCATCGTCACGGAGGCCACCGTGCGCCTGGTCGAGGCGCCCCGCGCGCGGGCGCTCGCCGTGCTCGGGTACGCGGACGAGAGCGCGGCGGCGGACGCGGCCGCCGGACTCCTCGTACACGGCCCGCTGACGGTGGAAGGCATGGCCGCGGACCTCGTACGGGACGCGCGGGGCCTGCCCAAGGGCGGGGCGTGGCTGTTCGTGGAGACCGGCGGCGAGGCGGCTGACGAGGCGTACGCGCGGGCCGCCGCGATCGGCCGCGCCGCGGACTGTCTGGACGCGGTCGTCGTGGCCGATCAGGCCGCGCAGCGCGCCCTGTGGCGGGTGCGCGAGGACGCGGCGGGCACCGCGACGCGGATGCCGGACGGCAGCGAGGCCTGGCCCGGGTGGGAGGACTGCGCGGTGCCGCCCGCCCGGCTCGGCCCGTACCTGCGGGAGTTCCGCGCGCTGCTCGCCGAGCACGGCCTGCGCGGCACCCCGTACGGGCACTTCGGCGACGGCTGCATCCACGTACGCATCGACTTCGACCTGCTCACGGCCCCCGGCGTGGCCCGCTTCCGGCGCTTCTCCGAGGACCTGGCGGACCTGGTCGTCGCGCACGGCGGCTCGCTGTCCGGGGAGCACGGCGACGGGCAGGCGCGGGCGGAGCTGCTTCCGAAGATGTACGGGCCCGAGCTCGTCCGGCTCTTCGAGCGCGTCAAGGACCTCTGGGACCCCTCCGGCACCCTCAACCCGGACGTCCTGGTCCGCCCGGCCCCCCTCGACACGAACCTCCGCTTCGCCGCCCTCCCGCGCGAGCCGGTGGGCCCTCCTGTCACAGCCTTCGGCTACCCGCACGACAACGGCGACTTCTCCGCCGCCGTACGCCGCTGCGTCGGTGTCGCCAAGTGCCGTACGGAGACGGCGGCTTCGGGTGGCGGCGTCATGTGCCCCTCCTTCCGCGCCACCGGCGAGGAGCGGCACTCCACGCGCGGCCGGGCCCGGCTCCTGCACGAGATGCTGGCGGGCGAGGTCGTCACCGACGGCTGGCGGTCCCACGAGGTGCGCGACGCGCTCGACCTGTGCCTGTCCTGCAAGGGCTGCCGTTCCGACTGCCCGGTGGGCGTCGACATGGCCACGTACAAGGCGGAGTTCCTGCACCACCACTACGCGGGGCGCCTGCGGCCCGCCGCGCACTACGCCCTCGGCTGGCTGCCGCGCTGGCTGCGCGTGGTGGCGGCGACGCGCACGGCGCGGCTCGTCAACGCCCTGGCCGCGGTGCCCCCGCTCGCGGCCCTCGCCAAGCGGCTCGGCGGCATCGAGCCGCGCCGCGCGCTGCCGCGCCTGGCGCCGCGCACGTTCCGCCGGTCCTGGCGCGGGCGCCCCGCCGCCGCCTCGGGCCGCACGGTCGTGCTCTGGCCCGACACGTTCACCGACCACCTCTCCCCGGACGTCGCGCACGCCGCCGTACGCGTCCTGGAAGCCGCGGGCCTGACCGTCCGGCTGCCGCCGCGGGGGGTGTGCTGCGGTCTGACGTACGTGTCGACGGGGCAGCTCGACCGGGCCCGCGCGGTGCAGCGCCGCACCCTCGCCCGCATGCGTCCCCTGCTGGCCGCGGGCACGCCGGTCGTCGTCCTCGAACCGAGCTGCGCGGCCGCCCTGAAGACGGACCTGGTGGAGCTCGTCGGCGGCGAGGAGGCGCGCGCACTCGCCGCCTCCGTCCGTACCTTCGCGCAGGCCCTGGAGGAGTACGCCCCCGACTGGCGGCCGCCGCGCGTCGACCGGCCCGTCGCGGGCCAGACCCACTGCCACCAGCACGCCGTGCTCGGCGACGCGGCCGAGCGCCGCCTGCGTGCCGCGGCGGGCCTGACGGGCGAACTCTCCGGCGGCTGCTGCGGCCTCGCGGGCAACTTCGGCTTCGAGCGCGGCCACCACGACGTGTCGTCGGCCTGTGCGGAGGAACAGCTTCTGCCGTCGGTCCGCGAGGCGCCGCCCGGTGCGGCGGTCCTCGCGGACGGCTTCTCGTGCCGTACGCAGCTGGAGCAGCTGGCCGGGGTGCGGGGCCGCCACCTGGCGGAGGTCCTTGCGGACGCGCTCCCCGGGCGTACGTAGGCATCGCGGTACAGCCTCGCCTTCGTCAGCCGCAAATTAATTCCACATTCCTGACCTAGTCCATTACCTTGGACTGGCAAGTGCAGGAAGCTGGACTGTGAGGCGGGTCGCCCGGCAGGGCGGCGGGAAAGGCTTGGCGTGGACGTATCGCGTACGGACGGGGTGGCGGAGGTGGCCGTGACGGCCCCCGCCACGGTGGCGACGCCGGAGGCGGCGGGTGCCGCCGGGACCGGCGGGACCACCGGGACCGCCGGGGCGGGCGGTGGCCGCCGTGCCGCCCTCGCCCCCGTCGGCCTGGTGCTCGCGGGCTGTGTGTCCGTGCAGTTCGGCGGCGCGATAGCCGTGAGCCTGATGCCGCGGGCCGGGGCGCTCGGCGTCGTGACCCTCCGGCTCCTGTTCGCGGCCGCCATCCTGCTCGTCGTGTGCCGCCCCCGCCTGCGCGGGCACTCGCGGTCCGACTGGGGCACCGTCCTCGTCTTCGGCGTCACGCTCGCCGCGATGAACGGCCTCTTCTACCAGGCCGTCGCCCGCATCCCCCTCGGCCCCGCCGTCACCCTCGAAGTCCTCGGCCCGCTCGCCCTCTCCGTCCTCGCGTCCCGCCGCCTCGTCAACGTGGTCTGGGCCGGGCTCGCGCTGTGCGGCGTCTTCCTGCTCGGCGGGGGCGGCGGCTTCAGCGGGCTCGACGGGGGCGGTGTCGCGTACGCCCTTGCCGCGGGCGCGATGTGGGCCGCGTACATCGTCTTCAGCGCCCGCACGGGGCGCCGCTTCCCGCAGGCCGACGGCCTCGCCCTCGCGATGGCGGTCGCGGCGGTCCTCATCCTGCCGCTCGGCATCGTCGAGTCGGGCGCCAAGCTCACGGTCCCCAGCACCATCGGCCTCGCGGCCGCCGTCGCCGTGCTGTCCTCCGTCCTGCCCTACACCCTCGAACTCCTCGCCCTGCGCCGCCTGCCCGCGTCCACCTTCGCGGTCATGATGAGCCTGGAACCGGCCATCGCCGCCACCGCGGGCTTCCTCATCCTCGACCAGGGCCTGACCGCCATCGAGGCGGTGGCGATCGCCCTGGTCATCGCGGCGAGCATGGGCGCGGTGCGGACGCAGGTGGGCCGGGGCAAGGCGAAGGGCGTGCCGGGCCAGGAGTGACCGATTCGTTCAAGACGACGTCGCGGGCGGCTTCGTAGCGTCGCGGTCATGAACAACACCGCTTCCGCCTCACGGCACATCAGCACGCACATCGACCGCCCCGCCCACGAGGTCTACGACTACGCGTCTGCCCCCGCCAACCTGCCCGAGTGGGCCCACGGGCTCGGCAGGTCCGTCGAGTACGTCGACGGGCAGTGGGTCGCGCCGTCGTCACCCATGGGGCGCGTCGTGGTGGCCTTCGCGCCGGGCAACGCGTTCGGAGTGCTCGATCACGACGTCACGCTGCCCTCCGGCGAAGTCGTCTACAACCCGGTGCGCGTGATCGCCGACGACACCGGGTGCGAGGTGGTGTTCACCCTGCGGCGCCTCGCGGGGATGAGCGCCGAGCAGTTCCAGCGCGACGCGAGCCTGGTGGCCGCCGACCTCGCCCTGCTCAAGCAGGCGGTGGAGAGCCGGTGACGGCGCGCGCACAGCGCCCCGCGGCCGGAAAGCGACCCGGCCTCCGCGAAAAATAACCAAGCACGCTTGATTGTTTCCGGCCGCGCTGCCATGCTCCCTCGCACACCGCCCTGCCCCGAGGGGAGCGCACCGTGTCCGACGCCACCGCCGTACTCGACGACCTGCGCGCCGAGAGCGACGAACTCGACCAGCTGGTCGCCGAGTTGGGCGAGCCCGACTGGGCGCTCGAAACCCCCGCGCCCGGCTGGACCATCGCCCACCAGATCGCGCACCTCGCCTGGACCGACCAGGCCGCGCTGCTCGCCGCGACCGACGCCGACGCGTTCACCGCGCAGGCCGCCGAGGCCCTGAAGTCGCCGGACACGTTCGTCGACGACGGCGCGAACGAAGGCGCCGCGCGCCCGCCCGCCGAGCTGCTGGCCCACTGGCGGGCGGGGCGCGCGGAGCTGCAGCGCGTCCTGCGCGCCGCCCCCGCCGGGACCCGCTATCCCTGGTACGGCCCGCCCATGTCACCGGCGTCCGTCGCCACCGGCCGCCTCATGGAGACCTGGGCCCACGGCCAGGACGTCGCCGACGCGCTCGGCGCCCGCCGCGTCCCCACGGACCGCCTGCGGCACGTGGCCCGCATCGGCGTACGGGCACGGGACTACGCCTTCTCCGTACGTGGCCTCAAGCCGCCGGAGGAGGAGTTCCGCGTGGAGCTCACCGCCCCCTCCGGCGCCCTGTGGACGTACGGACCCGAGACCGCGGCCCAGCGCGTGACCGGCCCCGGACTCGACTTCTGCCTCCTCGCCACTCAGCGCGCCCACCGCGCCGACCTCGCCCTGCGCGCCGAAGGGCCCGACGCCGACCGGTGGCTCGACATCGCCCAGGCCTTCGCGGGGCCGCCCGGGGCGGGACGGGACCCGAAGGCGGCCGACGCGTGAGCTCGGCGCGGCAGCCGCTGCGCGTCGGCAACGCCTCCGGCTTCTACGGCGACCGCCGCACCGCCGTGCGGGAGATGCTGACCGGCGGCCCCCTCGACGTCCTCACCGGCGACTACCTCGCCGAACTCACCATGCTGATCCTCGCCCGCGACCGCCTCAAGGACCCCGCGCGCGGCTACGCCAGGACCTTCCTGCGCCAGCTGGAGGAGTGCCTGGGCGAGGCGCACGACCGGGGCGTGCGGATCGTCACCAACGCGGGCGGGCTCAACCCGGCCGGACTCGCGGCGGGGGTGCAGGAGTTGGCGGCGCGGCTCGGCCTGCCCGTGCGGGTCGCCCACGTCGAGGGCGACGACCTCGGCCCGCGCTTCCCCGACGCCCTCGCCGCCCACGCCTACCTCGGCGGCGCCGGCATCACGGCGGCCCTGCGCGCCGGGGCGGACGTCGTCGTGACCGGCCGCGTGACCGACGCGGCCCTCGTCACCGGGCCCGCCGCCGCGCACTTCGGCTGGGGCCCGGACGCGTACGACCGCCTCGCGGGCGCCGTCGTCGCCGGGCACGTCCTGGAGTGCGGCACCCAGGCGACCGGCGGCAACTACGCCTTCTTCACCGAGCTCACGCGGCACGACCCGGCCGCCCTGCGCCGCCCCGGCTTCCCGCTCGCCGAGATCCACGAGGACGGCTCGTGCGTCATCACCAAGCACGACGGGACGGGCGGCGTCGTGGACGTCGGGACCGTGACGGCGCAGCTGCTGTACGAGACGGGCGGCGCCCGGTACGCGGGGCCCGACGTCACCGCGCGGCTCGACACCGTGCGGCTCACCCAGGAAGGACCGGACCGGGTCCGCGTCGACGGCACCCGCGGCGAGCCCCCGCCCCCCACCCTCAAGGTCGGCCTGAACCGGCTCGGCGGCCACCACAACGACGTCGTCTTCGTCCTGACGGGACTCGACGTCGACGCCAAGGCCGCCCTCGTGCGCGACCAGATCGAGGACGCCTTTACCCGCGCCAAGTCCCGCCCCACCGAGGTGCGGTGGGAACTCGCCCGCACCGACCACGCCGACGCGTCCACCGAGGAGACCGCGAGCGCCCTGCTGCGGCTCGTCGTGCGCGACCCCGACCCGGACGCGGTGGGCCGCGCCCTCGGCGCCGCCGCCGTGGAGCTGGCGCTCGGCAGCTACCCGGGCTTCCACGTGACCGCGCCACCGGGGAAGGGCACGCCGTACGGGGTGTTCGCGGCGGCGTACGTGGACGCGGGGTCGGTCGCGCACGCGGTGGTCCTGGACGACGGGCGCCGCATCGACGTCGCGGGGCCGGGTCAGACGCGGGAGCTGACCGCCGTCGAACCGCCGTCGCTGCCCGCGCCGTTGGCGTACGCGGGCGGGACCCGGCGCGTTCCGCTCGGGCTGATCGCCGGGGCACGGAGCGGGGACAAGGGCGGGGACGCCAACGTCGGGGTGTGGGCGCGTACGGATGACGCATGGCGGTGGCTGGCCCACCACCTGACAGCTGACAGATTTCAGCAGCTGATACCTGAAAGCCGTCAGCTGAACGTCACCCGACACCTCCTCCCCAACCTCCGCGCCCTCAACTTCACCGTCGAGGGCATCCTCGGCGACGGCGTGGCCTCCCGGCCCCGCTTCGACCCCCAGGCCAAGGCCCTCGCCGAATGGCTGCGCTCCCGCCACCTGGACATCCCGGAGGTCCTCCTATGACGGTGCTCCCCTCGGCCCTGGACACCGCGGGGCCCGACTACGCCGCCCACCGCCGGGCCATGCTCGCCAAGCTGGCCGAGCTCGACGCCGAACAGGCCAAGGCGCTCGACGGCGGCGGCGAGAAGTACGTCCAACGGCACCGCAAGCGCGGCAAGCTGCTCGCCCGCGAACGCATCGAGCTGCTCCTCGACCCGGACACGCCCTTCCTCGAACTGTCGCCGCTGGCCGCGTGGGGCAGCGAGTACGCGGTGGGCGCCGCCATGGTCACCGGCATCGGTGTCGTCGCGGGCGTCGAGTGCCTGATCACCGCCAACGACCCGACCGTGCGCGGCGGCGCCAGCAACCCCTGGACGCTGAAGAAGGCGTTCCGCGCGCATGAGATCGGGCACGCGAACCGGCTGCCGTCGATCCATCTGGTCGAGTCGGGCGGCGCCGACCTGCCGTCGCAGAAGGAGATCTTCATCCCGGGCGGCGCCCTGTTCAAACATCTCACCCGGTCGTCGGCGGCGGGCATCCCCACGATCGCCGTCGTCTTCGGGAACTCCACCGCCGGCGGCGCCTACGTGCCCGGCATGTGCGACCACGTGATCATGGTCAAGGAGCGCGCGAAGGTGTTCCTCGGCGGTCCGCCGCTGGTGAAGATGGCCACCGGCGAGGAGAGCGACGACGAGTCCCTCGGCGGCGCCGACATGCACGCCCGCACCTCCGGCCTCGCGGACTACCTCGCGCAGGACGAGCACGACGCCCTCCGCCAGACCCGCCGCGTGGTCGCCCGCCTCAACTGGCGCAAAGCGCACGCCGACCCGGGCCCCGCCGAGCCGCCGGAGTACGACCCCGACGAGCTCCTCGGCGTCGTCCCCGGCGACCTGCGCACCCCCTTCGACCCGCGCGAGGTCATCGCGCGCATCGTGGACGGCTCGGACTTCGACGAGTTCAAGCCGCTGTACGGGACGAGCCTCACGACCGGCTGGGCGCGCCTGCACGGCTACCCCGTCGGCGTCCTCGCCAACGCGCAGGGCGTGCTGTTCTCCGAGGAGTCGCAGAAGGCCGCCCAGTTCATCCAGCTGGCGAACCAGCGCGACATCCCGCTGCTCTTCCTGCACAACACCACCGGCTACATGGTCGGCAAGGAGTACGAGCAGGGCGGCATCATCAAGCACGGCGCGATGATGATCAACGCGGTGAGCAATTCGACGGTGCCGCACCTGTCGGTCCTGATGGGCGCCTCGTACGGCGCCGGGCACTACGGCATGTGCGGCCGCGCCTACGACCCGCGCTTCCTGTTCGCCTGGCCCAGCGCCAAGTCGGCCGTCATGGGCCCGCAGCAGCTCGCGGGCGTCCTGTCGATCGTGGCCCGGCAGTCGGCGGCCGCGAAGGGCACGCCGTACGACGACGAGGCCGACGCGGCGCTGCGCGCCATGGTGGAGCAGCAGATCGAGTCGGAGTCCCTGCCGATGTTCCTGTCCGGGCGGCTCTACGACGACGGGGTCATCGACCCGCGCGACACCCGCACCGTCCTCGGCATCTGCCTGTCGGCGATCCACACGGCCCCCTACGAAGGCGCGCGCGGCGGCTTCGGCGTCTTCCGGATGTGAGGCGACGATGATGCGTACTGTTCTGGTGGCCAACCGCGGCGAGATCGCGTGCCGGATCTTCCGCACCTGCCGTGACCTCGGCATCTCCACCGTCGCCGTGTACGCGGACCCCGACGCGTCGGCGCTGCACGTGCGGCGGGCCGACGCGGCGGTGCGCCTTCCGGGCGCGGCGCCGTCGCAGACGTATCTGCGGGGCGAGCTGATCGTGAAGGCGGCGCTCGCGGCGGGCGCGGACGCCGTGCACCCGGGCTACGGCTTCCTGTCGGAGAACGCGGACTTCGCGCGGGCCGTCCTCGACGCGGGCCTGGTGTGGATCGGCCCGCCGCCCGACGCGATCGAGGCGATGGGGTCCAAGACGCGGGCCAAGGAGCTGATGGGTCTCGCGCCGATGCGGGACGTGGATGTGACGGAGGCCGATCTGCCGGTGCTCGTGAAGGCCGCGGCGGGCGGCGGCGGGCGCGGCATGCGGATCGTCCGCGACCTGGCCGACCTGCCGGGCGAGTTGGCGGCGGCGCGGGCGGAGGCCCAGGGAGCGTTCGGGGACGGCGAGGTGTTCGTCGAGCCGTATGTGGAGGGCGGCCGGCACGTCGAGGTGCAGATCGTGGCGGACGCGCACGGGACGGTGTGGCCGTACGGGACGCGGGACTGCTCGCTGCAGCGCCGCCACCAGAAGGTCGTAGAGGAGGCCCCGGCACCGGGGCTCGACGACGCACTCGTGCACCGCCTCCACGCGTTGGCGACGCGCGCCGCCCGCACCGTCGGCTACCGGGGCGCGGGCACCGTCGAGTTCCTCGTCGCCCCCGACGGCACCCCCCACTTCCTGGAGATGAACACCCGCCTCCAGGTCGAGCACCCCGTCACGGAGGCCGTGTTCGGGATCGACCTGGTGGCGCTGCAACTGCGCGTCGCGGAGGGCGAGGCCCTGGACGGCAACCCGCCCGAGCCGTCCGGCCACGCCGTCGAGGCCCGCCTCTACGCGGAGGACCCGGCACACGCCTGGGCCCCGCAGACCGGCACCCTGCACCGCCTTGCCGTACCGGACGGCGTGCGCCTGGACACCGGGTACGAGGACGGCGACACCGTCGGCGTGCACTACGACCCGATGCTGGCGAAGGTCATCGCGTACGCGCCCACGCGCGCGGAGGCCGTCCGCAAGCTGGCGGGCGCCCTGGAACGGACGGTGGTGCACGGCCCGGTCACCAACCGCGACCTGCTCGTGCGCTCACTCCGGCACCCGGACTTCGTGGCCGCGCGCATGGACACGTCGTTCTACGACCGCCACCTGCCCGCGCTGACGACGCCCGCCGATGACCCGGCGACGCGGTATGCCCCGCTGGCCGCCGCCCTCGCCGACGCCCACGGCCGCTCCCGCTTCGGCGGCTGGCGCAACCTGCGCTCACAGCCGCAGGTCAAGCGGTACCGCGGCGAGGCCGACGGGGTCGAGCACGAGGTGCGGTACGCGCACACCCGCGAGGGCCTGGCCGCGGACGGCGTCCGGGTGCTGCGGGCGACGGCCGACCGGGTCGTGCTCGAAGTGGACGGTGTACGCAGGGAGTTCGAGGTCTCCCGCTACGCCGACGGGCGCGTGTACGTGGGCAACGTCGCCCTCACCCGCCTCTCCCTGCTCCCCGAGCCGACCGTGCGCCAGGAGCCGGGCTCGCTGCTCGCGCCGATGCCGGGCACGGTGCTGCGGATCGCGGACGGGCTCGCCGAAGGGGACCCGGTCACCGCGGGCCAGCCGCTGATCTGGCTGGAGGCCATGAAGATGGAGCACCGCGTCACCGCCCCCGCGACCGGCACGCTCACCGCGCTGCACGCGCAGGTCGGCCGCCAGGTGGAGGTGGGCGCGCTGCTCGCCGTCGTACAGGAAGCGGCGCAGGAATCCGCACCGGCGTCCGCACAGGAGGCCACACCGGCAGCCGTACCGCAAGCAGTTCAGGAACCCACGTCCCGGGAGGAAGCCTCCACATGAGCACAGTCCTGGAAAACGCAGTCCTGGAGAACGAGGAGCACGCCGCCCTGCGCTCCGCCGTCGCCGCGCTCGGCAAGCGCTACGGCCGCGCCTACCTGACGCGGGTCGTGGAGGAGGGCGGCCACCCCGACGAGCTGTGGGCCGACGCGGCCGAGCTGGGCTATCTCGGCGTGAACCTGCCGGAGGAGTACGGCGGCGGGGGCGGTGGCATCGCCGAACTGTCCATCGTCCTGGAGGAGTTGGGCGCCGCGGGCTGCCCCCTCCTGATGATGGTCGTGTCGCCCGCGATCTGCGGCACGGTCATCGCCCGCTTCGGCACCGACGCGCAGAAGCAGGCGTGGCTGCCGGGCCTCGCCGACGGCAGCCGCACCATGGCGTTCGGCATCACCGAGCCGGACGCGGGCTCCAACTCGCACCGCATCACGACGACGGCCCGCAGGGACGGCGACGACTGGCTCCTGACCGGCCGCAAGGTCTTCATCTCGGGCGTCGACATCGCCGACGCCACGCTGATCGTGGGCCGCACCGAGGACGCGCGCACCGGCAACCTGAAGCCGTGCCTGTTCATCGTCCCGCGCGACGCGCCCGGCTTCGCGCGCCACGCGATCCCCATGGAACTGAAGGCGGCGGAGAAGCAGTTCGAGCTGGTCCTCGACGACGTCCGGCTGCCCGCCGACGCGCTCGTGGGCGACGAGGACGCGGGCCTGCTCCAGCTCTTCGCGGGCCTGAACCCCGAACGGGTCATGACGGCGGCGTTCGCGCTCGGCATGGCGCGCTTCGCCCTGGACAGCGCGGTGGCGTACGCCAAGGAGCGCAGCGTGTGGAAGACGCCCATCGGCGCCCACCAGGCCATCGCCCACCCGCTCGCCCAGGCCCACATCGACATCGAGCTGGCCCGCCTGATGACGCGGAAGGCGGCCCTCCTGTACGACGCCGGGGACGACGTCGCGGCCGGTGAGGCGGCGAACATGGCGAAGCTCGCGGCGGCGGACGCGTGCGTGCGGGCCGTCGACCAGGCGGTGCACACGCTCGGCGGGAACGGTCTGACGAAGGAGTTCGGCCTCGCGTCCCTGATCGTCGCCTCCCGGGTCGCCCGGATCGCCCCCGTCAGCCGGGAGATGATCCTCAACTACGTCTCCCACCAGACGCTGGGCCTCCCGAAGTCGTACTGAGCCCTGTCGACGCGTACGAGGGAGCCCTCATGACCGTGGTGTCCGTGTCCCCGCCCGAGCGCGGGATCGTGACCCTGACCCTGGACTCACCCAGCAACCGCAACGCCCTCTCGGCACCTCTGGTCGCCGAACTGTCCGCCGCACTAGGGGAAGCGGCCGACGACCCGTCCGTACGGGCCGTGCTCCTCACCCACACGGGATCGACGTTCTGCTCGGGCGCCGACCTGCGCGAGCCACCCGACCCGAAGGCCTTCGTGGCGCTCCTGCGGCAGCTGGTGGACCTGCCGAAGCCGGTGGTGGCGCGGGTGCGGGGCCATGTCCGCGCGGGCGGCCTCGGCCTGCTCGCGGCGTGCGACATCGCGGTGGCGAGCGCCGCGGAGTCGTCCTTCGCCCTGACGGAGGTGCACCTGGGCGTCGTACCGGCCGTGATCTCCCTGACCCTGCTGCCGCGCCTGGACCCGCGGGCCGCGGCCCGCTACCACCTCACCGGGGAGCGGTTCGACGCGGCGGAGGCGGCGAGAATCGGCCTGATCACTGCGTACGCCGATGAGGCGGACGAGGTCGACGAGGAGCTCGCCCCGATCCTCGAAGGCCTGCGCAAGGCGGCGCCCGGCGCCCTGGCCGACACGAAACGCCTGCTCACAGCTAAGGTGCTCACCGCATTCGACAGCGAAGCTGACGCCGTCATCGCCCTCTCCGCGCGCCGCTTCGGCTCCGCCGAGGCCCGGGAGGGGATGGCGGCGTTCCTGGAACGACGGGAGCGTCCATGGGCGCTGTGACCGAGGCCGACCGCTCACCCAAGCAGGACCGCAGCCGGGCCACGCGGCAGCGCCTGCTGGAGGCGGCGGTGGCGTGCCTCGCGGAGCGCGGCTGGGCGGGCTCCACGGTGTCCGTCGTCGCCGAGCGCGCCGGGGTTTCGCGGGGGGCCGCGCAGCACCACTTCCCGACGCGGGAGGACCTGTTCACGGCGGCGGTGGAGTACGTGGCCGAGCAGCGCTCCGCCGCGCTGCGGGGCCTCTTTCCCGGTGGCCCCGGGGACCGGGAGGCGGTCGTCGCGGCCCTCGTCGACCTCTACACCGGCCCGCTGTTCCGGGCCGCGCTCCACCTCTGGGTGGCCGCGTCCCACGAGCCCCAACTGGGCCCGCGCGTCGCCGAACTGGAGGCCCGCGTCGGCCGCGAGACCCACCGCATCGCGGTGGAACTCCTCGCCGTCGACGAGTCCCACCCCGGCACCCGCGAAACCGTCCAGGGCCTCCTCGACATGGCCCGAGGCCTGGGCCTGGCCAACCTCCTGACGGACGACGGCGCGAGGCGGCAACGGGTGGTGAAGCAGTGGTCCCAACTGCTGGCGGAGACGCTGCGCTGAGGACGGGCTGGATCTTGCCGGAAGATCCAGCCCGTCCGGCGTTTGAGGACGAGGCGCGGAGCGCCGATTGCTTTTCGGGGGTGCTAGGGGGCTGGCCCCCTAGTTCGGGAAGGGGCGGGCCTGGGGCGCCCCCGCGAGGGAACGGGCCTCAGCCCGAGATCTCCCCGTACCCCGAGATCTCCCGAGGACTACGCGCCCCGGGCCCCACGTACCGGGCCGACGGCCTGACAAGCCGCCCCGTCCGCTTCTGCTCAAGAATGTGCGCCGACCACCCGGCAGTACGCGCACACGTGAACATGGACGTGAACATGTGCGCCGGCACCTCGGCGAAGTCGAGCACGATTGCCGCCCAGAACTCCACGTTGGTGGCAAGCACCCGATCGGGCCGCCGGGCGTGCAGCTCGTCCAGCGCGGCCTTCTCAAGCGCCTCCGCGACCTCGAACCGCGGCGCCCCCAACTCCCGCGCCGTACGCCGAAGCACCCGCGCCCGAGGATCCTCGGCCCGGTAGACCCGGTGCCCGAACCCCATGAGCCGCTCCCCGCGGTCGAGCGCCCCCTTGACGTACGCGACGGCGTCCCCGGTCCGCTCGATCTCCTCGATCATGCCGAGCACCCGCGAGGGCGCGCCCCCGTGCAGCGGCCCGGACATGGCCCCGACGGCCCCGGAGAGCGCCGCGGCGACATCGGCGCCGGTGGAGGCGATGACGCGGGCGGTGAAGGTGGACGCGTTCATGCCGTGCTCGGCGGCGGACGTCCAGTACGCGTCGACGGCCTGGACGTGCCGCGGATCCGGCTCCCCGCGCCAGCGCCGCATGAACCGCTCGACGACGGTCTCGGCCTTGTCGATCTCCCGCTGCGGCACCATGGGCAGGCCCTGGCCGCGCGCGGACTGGGCGACGTACGACAGGGCCATCACGGCGGCCCGCGCGAGATCGTCCCGCGCCTGGGTCTCGTCGATGTCGAGCAGCGGGCGCAGGCCCCACACGGGGGCGAGCATGGCGAGCGCCGACTGGACGTCCACGCGGATGTCGCCGGAGTGCACGGGGATGGGGAACGGCTCGGCGGGCGGAAGGCCCGGGTCGAACGCGCCGTCGACGAGGAGGCCCCACACGTTCCCGAAGGAGACACTGCCGACGAGGTCCTCGATGTCGACGCCCCGGTACCGCAGGGCGCCGCCTTCCTTGTCGGGTTCGGCGATCTCCGTCTCGAACGCGACGACTCCTTCAAGTCCGGGTACGAAGTCGGACATCAGGCGGCTCCTCATGATGTGTACGACACGATGTATGTGCGACAGGGTCTGTGCGACCTACGGTGATGTGTTCGACCCCTGGGCCGGGGTAACCCGGTCATGCCCCGTGCGGGCGGAGGTCACCCAACCCGGACGGCTTCGGAACGATAACCCTTGGTGCCACCCGAGGGCACGGATAGCGGCACTCAGTGCCACACGTCACCTCTTGGGGTTCCCCCACACCCGCCGACTGCCGCGGCACGCCCCACACGGGCACGGCACCGAAACGCTGCCCTGGCCTTCGGCCCTGACCTGGCCTACGGCCCTGCCCTGGCTTTCGAAGCCGCCCCTGCCTCGGCCTGGCCTGCGGCCTTGCCCTGGCCTGCAGCCTTGCCCTGCTCTGGCCTGCGGCCTTGCCCCGGCCTGCGCCCTTGCCTGCGACCTGGCCTGGCCTGCGGCCTTGCCTCGGTTTGGCCTGCGCCCCTGCCCCGGCCTTGGCCCGGGCTTCGGCGCCGACTCCCGCTGGCTCCCGCCCGCACTTCCGCCTCGGCTCCTGCCCCGGCCTCCGGCTCGGCTCCTGCCCCGGCCTCCGCCTCGGCTCCTGCCCCGGCCTCCGGCTCGGCTCCTGCCCCGGCCTCCGGCTCGGCTCCTGCCCTGGCCTCTGCCTCGGTTCCCGTCCGGGCTTCTGTCTAGGCTCCCGCCTGAACTGCCGCGCCGACGCCGGACACTGACCTGGCCTCAGCCCCCGCTCCGGGCTTCGGCGCCCCCCCGCTGGCTCTGGCTCGCGCTTCGGCCTCGGCTCCTGTCCGTGCTTGGGCCTGGCTCCCGCCTGCGCTTGCGCCTCGGCTCCGGCTTGCGCTTCCGCCTCGGCCTCGAACCTGGCTCTGGCTCGTGCTTCCGCCCTCGGCTCCCCACCCGTGCCTCTGCCTCGGCTCAGGGCCGCACTTCCGCTCCGGCTCCCGCCCTCGCTCCCACCTCGGCTCCCGCCCTCGCTTCCGTCCTGGTTTCCGCCCTCGCTCCCGCCCTCGCTCCCGTCCTGGTTTCCGCCCGCGCTTCCGCGCTGGCTCTGGGGTGTGCTTCCGCCTCGGCCTCAGCCTTGGCTCTCGTCCGGCGCTTCCGCCCTGGCTCCAGGGCGCACATCCGCCCCCTCCTCCGCCTTGGCTCCGGCTCGTGCATCCGCCCGTGCTTCCACCTCGGCTTCCGCCCGCGCTTCCGTCCCGGCTCCGGGCCACGCTTCCGCCCGGGTCCGGCTCGCGCCTCCGCCTCCGCCTCGGCCTCGGCCTCGGCTCTGGCTCCGGGGCGTGCTTCCGCCCCGGCGCCCGCCTCGACTGCTGCTGCGTGGACCGGCATTCGTATACGGCAAGATGACCGCGTGACCGACTCCCGAGCCGCCGCCTCCGAGCCTGCCGTCGCCGCTGACCTGGCCGCCATGCGGGCCCAGTACGTCGCCGACGGCATCGCCGAAGCCGACTTTCCCGCCGATCCGTTTCAGCAGTTCACCCGCTGGTTCAAGGACGCGGCCGCGGAGGCGGCGGACCCCGGGGGCGTGCTCCACGAGCCGAACGCGATGGTCGTGTCGACGGCCGACACCGAGGGGCGGGTGAGTTCCCGCACGGTGCTCCTGAAGGGCTACGACGAGCGCGGCTTCGTCTTCTTCACCAACTACGAGTCCCACAAGGCCCGCGACATCGCCGCCAACCCGCACGCCTCACTGCTCTTCCCCTGGCACCCGATGGCCCGTCAGGTCATCGTCACGGGAACGGTGGAGCGCACCGGGCGCGAGGAGACCGTCCACTACTTCCGCAGCCGCCCACATGGCTCGCAGCTCGGTGCGTGGGCGAGCGCGCAGTCCTCCGTGATCGACTCGCGGGCGGAACTGGACGCGGCGTACGCGGAGTTGGCCGCGCGCTACCCCGAGGGCGAGCAGGTCCCGGCCCCGCCCCACTGGGGCGGCTTCCGGGTCCTGCCCCTGACGATCGAGTTCTGGCAGGGCCGCTCGAACCGCCTCCACGACCGCCTCTGCTACACCCGCGAAGCTGGCGGGGCGCCTTGGACCCTCCACCGCCTGAGCCCTTGACTCCAGTCCCGAGCCGTCGGCGGCGAATGGGGTGGGTGGGCGGGGTAGCTCCCGCCGCGGAGCGGCGGGCCGGAGGCGCGTCCGACCTGGTGGGGTCGGTGGGCGGTGCGCCGCGGTCAGGTGCGGGTCGGTGGGGGTTTCCGCCGCTACCGCGGCGGTTTGTTTCCCACCCGCCCGCCCGTTTCTG
>NZ_JBHYJH010000184.1:0-16940 GCF_042740445.1 Streptomyces sp. NPDC059003
CAGTGCGGGAAGGGGCGGGTCAGGGGCGCACCCGCGAGGCCCCACCACCCCGCACACTCCACCGCCCCCCACCCCTCCCCACCCGCACCCCACACCCAAAACACGCACTGACCAGCCCCGAGGTCACCACATCCCCCACAGCGCCGGAGGCGAGCACCCGCCCCTCCCGCAGCAGCACCGCATGCGTCGTCCCCCCGGGCAACTCCTCCAAGTGGTGCGTGACAAGGACCGTGGCGAGCCGAGGATGCGAGCCCCGCAGGGCGTCGAGGCTCTCCAGGAGCCGCTCACGCCCCGGCAGATCGAGCCCGGTGGCGGGCTCGTCGAGGAGCAGGAGCCGCGGATCCGGCATCAGCGCGCGAGCGATCAGCGCCCGACCGCGTTCGCCCTGGGAGAGCGTCGGCCAGAGCGCGTCGGCCCGCGCAGCGAGCCCCATGTCCGCGATCAGCCCTTCGGCCCGCTCACGCTGCTCTGGCGACGGCCGCCACTGCGGCACCCGCACCACGCTGTTGGTGAGCCCGGTGAGCACGACGTCCCGTACGGGCAGCGGAGTACGCAGCGGATGGCGGGGGTCGACGTGCCCGAGGTGGGCCCGCAGCTCGCGCAGGTCGACGGTGCCGAGGCGGCGGCCGAGCACGTCCACCGTGCCGTGCGTGGGATGCGTCAGGGCGCCGAGCAGGCCGAGGAGCGTGGACTTGCCCGCGCCGTTGGCGCCGAGCAGGGCCCAGTGCTCCCCGGGGCGGACCGCGAGCGACACGTCGTCGAGGATGCGGCGGCCGTCGCGGACGACGCTGACGGACGTGGCGCGCAGCACCGGCGACAGGTCCGTGAGGGTGCCCGTCATCCCGCCACCGCCCTGCCCACGGCCGCCCGGTTCACCGCCGCCACCACCGCCCGCACGGACGCCGTGAGCACCGACGTGTCCACGCCCGCGCCCCACACCTCCGTCCCGTCGACGCGGCAGTGCGCGTACGCGACGGCCTCGCTGGCGCCGCCCGCCGCGAGCGCGTGTTCCGCGTAGTCGAGGATGTCGACGGCGATCCCGGCCGCGGCGAGGGCGTGGGTGAACGCGGACAGCGGGCCGTTGCCGTACCCCTCGAAGTCCCCGGTGCGGTCGCCCGCCTTGAGCGTGCACACGAAGCGGTGGGCGCCGTCGGGGGTGCGGTCCGTCGTCCAGGACAGCAGCGACACCGCGCCGCCGAAGCCCGGCTCCCCCGGCGCCAGACAGGCCGCCCGGAACAGCTCGTACAGCTCGTCGGGGCTCGCCTCCCGGCCGCTGGAGTCGGTGGCTTCCTGCACCACGCGTGAGAAGTCCGCCCGCAGCGCGCCCGGCAGGTCGATCCCGCGGTGCGTCCGCAGCAGATACGCCGCCCCGCCCTTCCCCGACTGGGAGTTGACGCGGATCACGGCCTCGTACGAGCGCCCGACGTCCGCCGGGTCGATCGGCAGGTACGGCACGCTCCACGGCGCTTGCCCCGGCTCGACGCCCAGGTCTGCGGCGCGCTTGGCGTGGTGGGCCAGGCCCTTGGCGATGGCGTCCTGGTGGGTGCCGGAGAACGCGGTGTGCACGAGGTCGCCCGCGTACGGGTGGCGCGGGTGCACCGGCAGGCGGTTGCAGTGCTCGACGACCTCGCGGACCGCGTCGATGTCGGACAGGTCCAGCATCGGGTCGACGCCCTGCGCGTACAGGTTCAGGGCGAGCGTGACCAGGTCGACGTTGCCGGTGCGCTCGCCGTTGCCGAACAGGCAGCCCTCGACGCGCTGGGCCCCGGCGAGGACGGCGAGTTCGGCGCAGGCGACGCCGGTGCCGCGGTCGTTGTGCGGGTGCACGGACAGGATGACGGAGTCGCGCCGGGCCAGGTGGCGGTGCATGTACTCGATCTGGTCGGCGTAGATGTTGGGCGTGGCTATCTCGACCGTCGCCGGGAGGTTGTGCGTGACGGGCCGGTCGGGGCTCGCGTCCCACAGCTCGGTGAGGGAGTCGCAGAGTTCGAGTACGTAGTCGGGCTCGGTGAGGTTGAAGGTCTCCGGCGCGAACTGGAAGCGGATGTGGGCGTCAGGGCGCGCCTCCGCGAGGCGGGCCATGTGGGCGGCGGCCTCCAGGGCGGTGGCGGAGACGGTCGCGCGGTCCCGGCCCAGCACGACGTCGCGCCACACCGGCGAGGTGGCGATGTACAGGTGCACGACCGCGCGCGGCAGCCCGTCGATGGCCTCGAAGGTGCGGTCGATGAGATCGGGCCTGGCCGGGGTGAACACGACGGGCGTCACGTCGTCCGGCACGGCCCCGGAGCGCACGAGCTCCACGAGGTGCCGTACGAAGTCGAAGTCCGTACGGCTCGCCGACGGATAGCCGACCTCGATCTCCTTGAACCCCGTCGCCACGAGCAGGTCGAAGAAGCGGCGCTTGCGCGCGGTGTCCATCGGCTCGGCAAGCGCCTGGTTGCCGTCGCGCAGGTCGACGGGGACCCAGAGCGGGGCGTGGGTGAGCCGGGCCGAGGGCCACGCGCGGTCGGGGAGCGGGACGACGTCGACGCGGTCCTCGTACGGCAGATAGCGGTGGGCGGGCATGGGGCCGGGGCGCTGCGGATTCCAGGAGCTCATGATCGGCACCCTAGGCACAGCTCAGGTCCTCAGACAAGTACTCCTCAGACAAGTACACTCCTGAAGTGACCTCTCGTACGCCGCCCCTCGGCGCCCTCCGCCCCAGCCCGCTCGTCGAACAGGCCACGGAGGCGCTGCGCGACCAGATCACCGGGGGGCACTGGGCCGTCGGCGCGAAGCTGCCCGGCGAGACGACCCTCGCCAAGGAACTCGGCGTCGGCCGCTCCACCGTCCGCGAGGCGCTGCGCGCGCTCGCCGGGGCGGGGCTGGTGCAGGCGCGGCAGGGGGCCGGGGTGTTCGTCACGGCCGTGGAGCCGGTCGAGGACTGGCCCACGCGGCTGCGGCGTGCCGCCATCAAGGACGTGTACGAGGTGCGGGCGCTGGTCGAGGTCCAGGCCGCGCGGCTCGCGGCCGCGCGGCGGACGGCGGCGGACGTCGAGGCGATGCGGGGTGCGCTCGCCGCGCGGCGGGCGGCGGCGCCTGGCGGGGACGCCGCCTTCATCGACGCGGACATCGCGCTGCACGCCACCGTGGTGGCCGCCGCGCACAATCCCGTGCTCACGGATCTGTTCGGTGAGTTCGTGCCTGCGCTGCGGGAGGGGCTCGTCGGGCTGCTCGACCTTGTCGACGTCCGGCGGGAGGAGGTCGATCACGGGGATGCGGCGCATGAGGCGCTGGTGCGGGCCGTGGAGTCGGGGGACGAGGACGAGGCGGAGCGGGTGGCTCGGGCGGAGCTTGAGGTGACGTTGGGGAGGTTGGTGGGGTGCGGGTAGTGGCCCTCGCGGGTGGCGCCCCAGACCCGCCCCTTCCCGAACCAGGGGGGCTCCGCCCCCCTGGCCCCCCCTTTTATCCGCGCTTCGCGCTCGTCCTCAAACGCCGGACGGGCTTAAAGACCATCGGCGCTTCATCGCTCGTCCTCGAACGCCGGACAGGCTGAAAAGCCGTCGGACCGTCGGCTTGGAATCGGCCATGAGCATGACGGATTCCGGAGTGTTGTCGGGGCGGGGGATTCCGCAGGCTTTGCCGGGCGGCAAGGACCTCGTGGCCGCCACCACCGACAGCAGGAGGGGATCGTGCGACTCAGACAGGTGCATCCCGTACTCAGCCGCCTCACCACCGGCGCGGCCGCGCTCGCGCTCGTCGCGACCTCGGCCCTCGCCGGCGTGACGGCCCTCGCGGGTCCCGCCGCCGCGGCGGCGGACCCGAAGGCCGGTGAGGCCTGCACCTCCGCCGATCTGGGCAAGCGCCACCCGTACATCAAGAGCGTCAACGTCGAGCCGACCATCACGCACTTCAAGGGCTACTTCGTCACGGCGGGCTCGACAGGCAGCCAGTCGGTCAAGCTCAGCACGCAGACGCAGGTCACGGTCGAGGTCGGCACCTCCACCACCGTCACGGTCGGGTTCGCCTTCAAGGTCCTCGTCAAGGCCGAGACCGCGGTGAACCGGACCGTCAAGAAGACCACCGCCACCACCAGCGCCGAAGAACAGACCATCACCTGGAACTTCACACAGCCCGGCTACTACGGCCTCTACCAGGGCACCCGCAAGGTCACCGGCGAGTACGGCAGCCTCAACTGCGACCGCGTCGAGCGCGGCGACGGCACGTACGCCACCCAGTGGACCGAGCGCCCCGGCGGGCAGTACACGACCTTCTCCACCATCGAGGAGGGCGCGATCCGCTGCGAGGACCAGGTGCCCGACGGCTCCATCATGAAGAAGGCACAGGAGATCCTCGGCTGCGCCGGAACCACGGCCAAGAAGCAGGCCGCCAAGGCCTCCGCCCCCAGCGAGCGCGGGACCAGCGCCGCGCCCCCGGGTTTCACCTGCCTGCCTGGCAAGTACCGCATCGGCACCCCGGACCGCAAGCTGTTCTGGGTGACCTTCGGCGCCGGTGACTACTTCCGGCTGCGGCCCGGACCGCGCCTGCCCGAGGGCGGGACCTGGAGCATGTGCGAGGGGCCGCAGAGCAACGGCAAGACCGAGTACGCCCTGGTCAACAGCTACAAGGGCCGCTGCGCGACAATGACGGACCACAGCGGGGCCGAAGGCGCGCAGTTCCGCATGGACCCCTGCCGCACCGCCGACGACTACCAGCGCTTCTACCTCTACCGGGACGTCCCCGGCAGCGACCTGATCGGCCTCCAGCTCAAGGCCAATGGGTACATGGTCGGGCAGGAACGCGTCGTGGACGACACGGCCATGCGCCAGTACAGCGAGGGCAAGACCGACGGCACCGGAACCTACGTGCTCGAAAAGATCTGACCCCGCCCCTCCACACGCTGCCCCGCCCCGCGCGCGGCGGGGCAGCGTGCCGCGGCGAGCTCACTCCAGCTCCGCCCACACCGTCTTCCTCGGCGCCGGGCCCACCGCCACGCCCCACCTCGACGCCAGCGTCTCCACCAGCACCAGCCCCCGCCCCGACTCCGCCTCCAGCGACGGCAGTTCGGCCTGCGGACCCGGCGCTCGGTCGCCGCACGTGTCCGTCACCTCCACCCGCAACGGCCCACCCGGCACCCACAACAGCGCCACCTCGAAGTTCCGCCCCGGCACCTGCGCGTGCAGCACCGCGTTCGCCGCCAGCTCGGCGACCACCGCCGCCACCGTCTCCGACCGCTCTCCCCACTCCTCCACCTGCCGCACCGCCACCACCCGGGCGAGCCTCGCCGCCCTCCTCGTGGCGGGGAAGCGCCGCCTGAACACACGTACGGTAATCGGAAGTTGGGGCGCCACCGCCCCGCCAGCTGAGTCCATAGCCGCCACCGTGGCGGACGTTGCGGGCGTGTCTCCAGGTAGTGAGCCCGTACTGTCCGTGGGAGTACGGGCACGGATGGTGGACAGTACGACCAACGTGCCGTCACCGTGAGTGAGTTGAGCTCACCGGGAGGTGCAGGGGATGGCGCACAACGTCGGCTGGGAACAGGGCGAGCCGGAGTCGTCCGACAGCATGCGGACCTTCGGCGGCTTCGTCCAGGGGTTACGCGAACACGCCGGACTTAGTCGAGAGGAGTTCGGCGCCCTCGTCCACCTGTCCAAACACTCCGTGGAGTCCATCGAGTTGGGGCGCCGACTCGCGGATCAGGATTTCGTGGAGGAGGCGGAGGCCGCCCTCGGCAACACGGGTGCCTTGCGGAAGGCGTATCGGCGGGTGGGGCGGGAGCGCGGGCTTGCGGCCTGGTTTCGCCAGTGGGCCCGTCTGGAGCAGGTCGCGGCGCTGCTCTATACGTACGAGTGCCGCCTGGTGCCGGGACTCCTGCAATCCGAGGCGTACGCGCGCCTGGCGTTCGCCAACAGCATTCCGCTGCTCACCGAGGACCAGATCGAGGTACAGGTCGCCGCTCGCATGGAGCGGCAGCACATGTTCCGTGAACGACCGGACGTGCCCTTCGCGTTCATCATCGAGGAGCACATCTTCCGGCGGCACCTCGGCAGTACGGAGGTGACGAAGGAGGCCATCGACCACGTACTGAATCACGCGAAGCTGCGCAATGTGACGGTGCAGCTCATGCCGGTGAGCTGCGCGCAGCACGCATGTCTGGACGGCTCACTGCAACTGCTTGAGACCCCGGACGGGCGACGGCTCGCGTACTCCGAAGGGCAGAAGAACGGTCGGCTGATCTCCGGCCTGAAGGAGGTGACCGTGCTCCGCCAGCGCTATGACACACTGCGCTCGCAGGCCCTTACCCCCTTGGACTCCTTGGGCCTGCTGGAGCAGATCCGAGGAGCGCTATGAGCACCGCCGAACTCGCCTGGTTCAAGAGCAGCTACAGCGGCACGGAAGGCGACAGCTGCATCGAAGTGGCCACCGGCCAGGAAGCCGTCCACATCCGCGACTCCAAGGACATAAGTGGTCCTCGACTCGCCCTCTCCCCCACGGCGTGGACGGCCTTCACCGCGTACGCAGCCGCGACGGCTCAGCGGAAAATGCCGGTGTGACCCAATGAGTACCGGCCTGGCTGTGGGTACACGGCCAGGCCGTGCGGGCCCCCGCCCACGGGGATGCGGGCCACCTGGACCCCCGTACGCGTATCGATGGCGTACACCTCGGAGTCGTACCGGCCCGAGAGCCACAGCGTGTTGCCGTCCGCCGAGACGCCGCCCATGTCGGGGCTGCCGCCGTCCGGGAGGCGCCACTTCTTCGTGAGCTTGTTCTTGGGGAAGTCGAAGACGGAGACGGTGCCCTCGCCGCGGTTGGAGACGTACATCTCGCGGGAGTCGCGGCTGACGTACAGGCCGTGGCAGCCCTTGCCCGTGGGCAGGAGCTTCGGCTTGCTGAAGGTGTCGCCGTCGAGGACCCACATGCCGTGGGCCATCATGTCGGCGACGTAGAACTTCTTGCCGTCGGGGGACATCTTGACGTCCTGCGGCATGGCGCCGTCGAAGGGCAGCTTCTGCTGGCCGACGACCTTCATCTTCTGTGTGTCGACCTTGAGCAGCTCGCCGGAGAACTCGCAGGAGACGATGAAGTAGCGGCCGTCGAGGGAGAAGTCGGCGTGGTTGACGCCGTAGCAGGAGACCGGGACGGTCTTCTTCCGGTTCATGGTGTGGGGGTCGCGGAAGACCAGCTCCCGGTCGAGCGACGCCATGACGACCGCGTACTTGCCGTCGGGCGTGAAGTAGAGGTTGTACGGGTCGTGGACCTCGACGGGCTTGCCCGCCCTGCCGGTCTTGGGGTTGATGGGCGTGAGGGTGTGGCCGCGGTTGTTGTTGACCCAGAGCGTCTTCATGTCCCAGGAGGGCACGACGTGCTGGGGCTGGACGCCGACGGGGATGGTGTCGATGACGTCGTACGTCTTGGGGTCGATGACCGAGACGGTGTTGGAGTTGGTGTTGGGGACGTACACCCGGGACGGGAAGTCCTTCACCACCGGGGAGAGCTTGTTCGGGCGGTCGGCGGCGTAGACGTCCTTGGGGTCGAGGACGGGCGGCATGCCGGGCAGGCCCTTGACCTTCTTGGGCTGCGCGGGCTTGACCGCGGGCTCGGTGCCGAGTGCCTTGTTCTCGCGGTCGGCGCGCTCGGTGCCGCAGCCGGCGAGCGCGGCGAGGACGGCGGCGCTCGCGAGCAGCGCGGCGGTACGCGTGGTCAGTTTCAGGTTGCGCATCAGGTGAGCAGCTCCGTGGTCGTGACGGCGCGCAGGCCGCGGCGGTGGAGTTCTTCCAGGAGTCCGGGCAGCGCGGCGACGGTGTCCGCGTACCCGAAGTGCAGGCTCACCACGGAGCCCGCGCGCGCCTCGGCGGCGACCTTGCGGGTGACGGCCGGGGCGCCGGGCGAGGTGAAGTCGAGGGAGTCGACGTCGTACGACAGGACGTGCGGGTAGCCCGCGCGGCGGGCGAGGCGCTCGACGAGCGGGGTGGCGCGGCGGGCCCGGGAGGGCCGGAACCAGCTGCCGATGGCGCCGGTCAGACGGCGCAGGCGGTCCGCGCAGCCGGTGATCTCCGCGTACGCGGCGGCCTCGTCCAGGGCGTTGATGTCGACGTGGTGGAGGGTGTGGTTGCCGAGGTCGTGGCCGCCGTCGAGGATGCGGCGCGCCAGGCGGGGGTGCTCGTCGAGCCAGGTGCCGACGGCGAGGACGGTGACGTGGGCGCCGGCGCGCTCGGCCTCGGCGAGCAGGGCGTGGGCGGGGGCGGGGTCGCCGCGGCCGTGGAAGGTGAGGGCGACCTCGCGGCGGCCGCGGGGGCTGTGCTCGATCTGGACGGGGAGGTCGGCGAATCCGCGGGGGCCTGGCGCGGGCGCCTTGGGCGGCTGGCTCGCGGGGCGGGGATCCCGGTCCTCCGTCGTGGCGCAGCCGGCGGTGAGGGCGCCCGCGAGGGCGAGTCCGGCGCCGGTGCGCAGCGCACCGCGACGGTCGGTCGAAGTCACGCGAACCATTTATAGGGCGGCGGCACCCGAAAGGCGCTGATTGACATGAGGGGCGGTCCAGACCAAGAGGCTCGCGCTTGACCCGGCGATAGGCCCTCACATCTGCCGTTTAACCATCGTTTACAAGGTGAGTGCTCTATCTCACCAAGGATTCACCTCTAAACTGTGCCGATATGCACCAGTATGTCCCGCTCGGGACTTTTGGATCGGTGGCCCCCATCTGCCATAGTCGGACGCAGCGACCCTCATTGACCCGAGCCACGTCGCCTTACGCGGTCGTGAACCACACCCCAAACCGGTTCGCGGCCCCGCTCGAAGGCCCCCGACAGCGCCGCTACCCACGGCCCCGGGGGCTTTCGCGTACCCAGAGGCGTACTACCGGTCGGTGATCCGCATTTCGAACCACGTCGTCTTGCCGCGCGGCAGGAGATCCACGCCCCAGCGGTCGGCGAGCTTGTCGACGAGGAACAGGCCGCGGCCGCTGATGTCGAGCTCGTGCACGGGCATCAGGCACGGCAGGCCGCGCGAGGGGTCGCGGACCTCGACCCGGATCCAGCCGCGCCGCCGCATCGTGCGCAGGCCGAAGACGCGGGCGCCGGTGTGCCGCACGGCGTTGCCGACGAGTTCGGAGACGAGCAGGACGACGTCCTCGGTGAGCTTGGGCGACAGGCCCCAGTGGCGGAGCACGACGACCTGGGCGAGGCGGCGGGCGATGGCGGCGGACTCGGGGCGGGACGGGAGCGGCACTTCGCCGTCCGTGGGGTTTCCGAACAACTCCAGGGCTTTCAGGGCGTGTTCGTCCTCCACCGCCGGCGACCAGCGCGCCGTGGTGGCCCCCGTGCGCTTTCGCGGCTGTTCGAAACCCTCCTGCCCCGCCATGCCCCCCATCATGGCCGCCCCAGGACCGGGTTGGGGCCGTTCCGACGGAATAAGCCCCCCGGAAGCTTCCGTTCCAGGGGGCTGTCGGGTCATATGCCATGGGCAGTGCGACCCCGTACGCAACCATGCTGACCTGCGGTGACTTCTTGCGTACGCCTGATCACCGAGCGCCTGTCACAGGCCAGGCTTAAGGCTCTCTTAAGCCTGCGATAATCCCCTCCTTCGGGGGAAACTTTGGCTGACGGCGCCTCAACTGGCCTGAACTCAGAGGAACTTCGCCTTGCCGGGGCCCTCCGCCACGAAGCTGTTCATGCCGCGCTCGCGGTCCTCGGTGGCGAACAGGCCCGCGAACCAGGTGCGCTCCACGGCGAGGCCGGTGTCGATGTCCGTCTCCAGGCCCGCGTCGACGGCCTCCTTGGCCGCCCGCAGCGCGAGCGCCGGGCCCTTGGCGAGCCGCCCGGCCCAGGCCAGCGCCTCCTCGTACACCTCGGCGGCGGGCACCACCTTGTCCACCAGGCCGATGGCGAGCGCCTCGGCCGCCTTGACCTGGCGGCCCGTGAAGATCAGGTCCTTGGCCTTGGAGGGGCCGATCAGACGCGGCAGGCGCTGGGTGCCGCCCGCGCCCGGGATCAGGCCGAGCAGGATTTCGGGCTGGCCCAGCTTGGCGTTGTCGGCGGCGATGCGGAAGTCCGCGCACAGGGCGAGCTCGCAGCCACCGCCGAGGGCGTAGCCGGTGACGGCGGCGACGACGGGCTTGGGGATGCGGGCGATCGCGGTGAAGGAGTCCTGCAGGGCCCGCGAGCGCAGGACCATGGCCGTGTGGTCCATGACCTGCATCTCCTTGATGTCCGCGCCCGCCGCGAACACCTTCTCGCCGCCGTAGATCACGACGGCCCGCACGTCGTCGCGGTCGGTCGCCTCCGCCGCGAGGTCCTTCAGGCGGTCCTGGAGCTCGATGTCCAGGGCGTTCATCGGCGGGCGGTCGAGGCGGATCGTACCCACGCCGTCGGCGACTTCGAGATGCACAGTTGTCATGCGGGGCACGTTAGCGGTGCCCCGCACGACCGTGCGTACCGGCTAGGCCTTCCACTTCTCCCAGGACATGTTCCAGCCGTTGTAGCCGTTGTCCGGGGCGATGACCTGGTCGTCGGAGTTCTTGACGACGACCACGTCACCGATCATCGAGTTGTCGAAGAACCAGGCGGCGGGCACCTTCTTGTCGTAGCCGCCGCGCACGTCCCGCAGGCCGATGCAGCCGTGCGAGGCGTTGTAGTTGCCGAACGCGCCGCCGCCCCAGTAGTTGCCGTGGATGAACGTGCCCGACGTGGACAGGCGCATCGCGTGCGGGACGTCCTTGATGTCGTACTCGCCGCCGTAGCCGACCGTCTCGCCGTTCATGCGGGTCACCCTGAGGCGCTCGCTGATGACCATCTGGCCGTTCCACGTGTCGTAGCCGGGCTTGCCGGTGGTGACGGGGATCTTCTTGAAGACCTTGCCGTCGCGCTTGACGATCATCTGCTTCGTCTTGACGTCGACGACGGAGACCTGGCTGCGGCCGATCTCGAAGCTGACCTTCTTGGTCTGCTTGCCGTAGACGCCCGGGCGGCCCTCGACGCCGTCCAGGTCGAGCTTGACGGTGACCTTGGTGCCGGGCTTCCAGTACTTCTCGGGGCGGAAGTCCAGGCGGTCGTTGCCGAACCAGTGGCCCTCGACCGGCACCGACGGCTCGGTCTTGACCGAGATGGCCTTCTCGACGTCCTTCGGCGCGGTGATGCCGCGCGTGAAGCGCACCGAGAACGGCATGCCCACGCCGACCTTCGTGCCGTCCTCCGGCGTGAACTGGCCCGCGAAGGTGTTCTTCGGCACGAGGGTCGTGAACGCCGTGTCCTTGGCGGACACGCGTCCGTCGGAGTCCTTCGCGATCGCGTGGACCTGGTACTTGGTGCCGGACGCGAGGTGCCGGGCCGGGGTCCATTTCGCGCCACCGGAAGTGATCTTTCCGGGGACGGTCTTGCCCTTCGGGTCCTTGACCGTCACTTCGGTGAGCTTGCCCTTGGCGGCCGATATCCTCAGCGCGCCGTTCGTCGCGACGGCGTTCGCGCCGTCCTTGGGGGCTATCGTCACCACGGCCTGCGAGGGCTTGTTGTCGTCCGCCTCGCCCTTGCCCTTGCCGTCCCCCGAGTCGGAACCGCCGCCGCACGCGGTCACCAGCAGCAGCGTCGCTCCCGACGCCACCGCGAGCAGTCCCTTGGCGCCCCGCCGCCGCCCGCGCCTGCGCGCATGGGCCGACGCCCCCGATATCGGTCGCCCGTTCACGATGATCTCCCCTCGCACCGGCCGTCCCAGGCCCGCACTCCAGCTCCAAGCGACGCGTTCACGCCAATCGGCGTGCCGCGCACCGCGCTAGATAACCACACGGCCCACAGCGATGACTCCCCGCCAATGTCACCGTTCAGTCCCAACTGCGCCGCCGGTGCGGGCCCCTGGCCTCCAGGGACGGACCTACTGTGCCCCCTTGTCCCTTCCGTCCCCCTTGGTCCCGTCGGTCCCGCCGTCGGTGCCGTTGTCCTTCCAGTCCCGCCACTCCATGTTCCAGCCGCCGAGGCCGTTGTCAGGAGCGACTTTCTTGTCATTGCTGTTGACGACCTCGACGACGTCACCGATGAGGCTGCGGTCGAAGAACCAGCCCGCCGGCGTCCGTGAGCTGCCGCCCTTCACATCGCGCAGGCCCACGCAGCCATGGCTGACATTGCTGTTGCCGGGGGCGTCCGGCGCCCAGTAGTTGCCGTGCAGGAACGTGCCGGAGGTCGTCAGGCGCATCGCGTGCGGCACGTCCGGGATGTCGTACTCGCCGCCGAAGCCGACCGTGCGGCTGTTCATGCGGGTCACCTCGAGCATCTCGGTGATCACCATCTTGCCGTTGTACGTCGTGGTCTTCGGGGCGCCCGCGGTGATCGGGACGGTGGAGATCACCTCGCCGTCGCGGCGCACCTCCATGGTGTGGGCCGCCGCGTCGACGAGGCTCACCTGGCTGCGGCCGACGGTGAACGAGAACGTCTTGTGCTGGAGGCCGTACACGCCGGGCGCGGCCTCCACGTCGCGCAGCTTCAGGGAGACGGTGACCTTGGTGCCCGGCTTCCAGTAGTGCTCGGGGCGGAAGTCGACGCGGTCCTTGCCGAACCAGTGCGGCCGGATCTCCACGGCGGGCTCGGCGGTGACGCTGATGGCGCGCTCCACGGCCGCGCGACGGGTGATCTCGCGGTTGAACGCCAGGGAGACGATCATGCCGGTGCCGACCGTGGCGCGGTTCTCCGGCGTGACGTATCCGATGAAGCGCTCGTCGGGGACGTACGTGGTGAACGTGGTGTGGCGCGCCGAGCGGCGGCCGTGGCCGTCGAGCGCGACCGCGTCCACCGTGTACTTGGCGGCGAGCGCGAGCGGACCGCCGTCCAGGGGCCGCCACGTCATGCCGTCCGCGTCGATGCGGCCCGCCACCTCGGAGTCCTGGGCGTCCTGCGACTTCACCACGCGCACGGACTCCAGGCGCCCGTCCGGCACCTTCACCGCGAGGCGCTCCCCGGGCCGCACGTTCTCGTCGCCGTCGCCGGGCGTCACCCGGATCGCGTCGGCGGGCGACCTGGGCCCGCCGAGCAGCCCGTCGAACGTGCCGGAGCAGCCCGTCGCCCCTAGCCCCAGTCCGGCCCATGTCACCGCCGCGGCCAGCGCCGCCGCCGCGCGCCGTGCGCGCCTCGTTGCCTGTCTCACGTCGGACCCAACGACCGTGCCCCGCCGCGGGAAACGTGAGTGCGACCCACGGGATGGGCAGAACGTAAGGCAGGACGCCGTACGGGGAGCCGCGGCCGGGACGCCGCTCGCCCCGACCGCGTGCGTCGACCGGGGCGAGCCGCGGGAGGCTGACAGGTGTCGAGCGCACCCGAGCAGGAGGCAGTCAAGGGCGCGCGTGCCGTGGGCAGGGCCGGGTCCCGCGGTACGACGGCGGCGGGCAACGGCGCGCGCACGGCCAGGGCCGAGCGGGCGCCGACGCGCACCGTGTGGCCCGGGGCGCCGACGCCGCTGGGCGCCCGGTTCCGGGTGGGGCCCGACGGGGTCGCCGGCACCAACTTCGCGCTGTGGGCGGGCGGCGCGGAGGCGGTCGACCTGTGTCTGTTCGACGCGGACGGCACCGAGACGCGCTGCCCGCTGACCGAGCTGACGCACGAGATCTGGCACGGCTTCGTGCCGGGCGCCCTGCCGGGGCAGCGGTACGGCTACCGGGTGCACGGCCGCTGGGACCCGTGGACCGGCGCCCGCTTCAACCCGGCGAAGCTGCTCCTGGACCCGTACGCCCGCGCGGTCGACGCCGGCCCGGGGCGGGACTACGGCGCGCTGCCGCCCGAGGTGTACGGGCACGTGCGGGACTGGCCGCAGCAGCACGTCGCGGACACCGTGCGCGACGACCGGGACTCGGCGGCGTTCGTGCCCAAGGGCGTGGTCGTGCACGACGACGCGCCCGACGACGAGTGGACCGACGACCGGCGCCCCAAGACACCGTGGGCGGACTCCGTCATCTACGAACTCCACGTACGCGGCTTCACCAAGCTGCACCCGGACGTCCCCGAGGACCTGCGCGGCACGTACGCGGGCCTGGCGCACCCGGCCGTCCTCGATCACCTCGTCCGCCTGGGCGTGACGGCCGTCGAGCTGCTCCCGGTGCACCAGTTCGCGCACGAGGACCATCTGCTGCGCCGGGGGCTGCGCAACTACTGGGGCTACAACTCGATCGGGTACTTCGCGCCGCACGCGGCGTACGCGGCGTCGGGCACCACCGGGCAGCAGGTCGGCGAGTTCCGGCGAATGGTGCGGGCGCTGCACGCGGCCGGGATCGAGGTCATCCTGGACGTCGTCTACAACCACACCGCCGAGGCGGGCGAGCTCGGCCCGACGCTGTCCCTGAAGGGCATCGACAACCGCGGCTACTACCGGCTCCAGGCGGGCGACGCGCGGCGGTACGCCGACTACACGGGCTGCGGCAACACGCTGCACGTCGTGCAGCCGCACGTGCTGCGGCTCATCACCGACTCGCTGCGGTACTGGGTGAGCGAGATGGGCGTCGACGGCTTCCGCTTCGACCTGGCGGCGGCGCTCGCGCGGTCCTTCCACGACGTCGACATGCTGTCGCCGTTCCTCGCGGTGATCGCGCAGGATCCGGTCCTGCGGCGCGTGAAGCTCATCGCCGAGCCGTGGGACGTCGGCTCCGGGGGCTACCAGGTAGGGGCCTTTCCACCCCTGTGGACGGAGTGGAACGACCGCTACCGGGGTGCCGTGCGGGACTTCTGGCGCGGCGCGCTGCCCGACGTGCGGGACCTCGGGTACCGGCTCTCCGGGTCGAGCGACCTGTACGCGTGGGGCGGGCGGCGGCCCTACGCGTCGGTGAACTTCGTGACCTCGCACGACGGCTTCACGCTGCGGGACCTGGTCTCGTACGAGCGCAAGCACAACGAGGCCAACGGCGAGGGGAACAGGGACGGTTCGGACGACAACCGCGCCTGGAACTGCGGCGTCGAGGGCGAGACGGACGACGAGGAGATCCTGGCGCTGCGGCGGCGTCAGCTGCGGAACCTGATGACCACGCTGCTGCTGTCCACCGGTGTGCCGATGCTGGTCGCGGGCGACGAGATGGGGCGTACGCAGGGGGGCAACAACAACGCGTACTGCCAGGACAACGAGGTGGGGTGGGTGGACTGGGGGCTGCGGGACGATCCCGGGTGGCGGGAGCTGTTGGGGCTCACGTCCCGGCTCATCGCCCTGCGGCACCGGCATCCGGTGCTGCGGCGCCGGGCCTTCTTCTCGGGGCGGGCGCACTCCGCCGACGGGCTGCGGGATCTGGCGTGGTTCACCGCGCGCGGTACGGAGATGACGCGGGCCGACTGGTACGCGCCTGCGGCGACGCTCGGGATGTATCTGTCGGGGCGGGACATACCGGGGCGGGACGAGCGGGGGGAGGCCGTGGTGGACGACAGTTTTCTCGCGGTGCTGCATGCGGGGGGCGGGCCGGTGGCCTTTGTGCTGCCGGGGGTGCCGTGGGCTGAGGGGTATGAGGTCGTGGTGGATACGGGGTGTGAGGAGCAGGTGGGGGCGCCGGGTGGTGGGGTGCTGGCTGCGGGGGCGGAGGTGGTGGTGGGGGCGCGGTCGGTGGTGCTGCTGAGGGCGCTGCCGGGTCCCTCGCGGGGGCGCCCCAGTCCCACCGCTTCCCGCTGCATCGATGAGCGGCTCCGCCGCGGGTAGGGGCTCCGCCCCTGGGACCCCTTCTTTCCGGCGCTGCGCGCCTCGTCCTCACACGCCGGACGGGCTGAAACCTCCTCTGGTCCGTACCAAGGTATTGCTACCGGCACCGTGGCGGGCGAAGCTCGCGGCATGGACCTGGAGTTGCGGCACCTGAAGACGATCCGGGCGATCGCCGACGCGGGCAGCCTGACCAAGGCCGCCACCGCGCTCGGGCTCGCGCAGCCCGCGCTCAGCGCCCAGCTGAAGCGGATCGAACGGACCCTGGGCGGCGAGCTGTTCGAGCGGGGCAGGTCCGGGGTGCGGGCCACCGCGCTCGGTGAGTTCGTGCTCGCGCGGGCCCGGATCGTGCTGCCCGCGGTCAGCGGGCTCCAGGAGGAGGCGGAGCGGTTCACCCGCGGCTGGCAGGACCGGCGGGGGTTCCGGCTCGGCGCCACGCACGGGCCGCTGCTCGGCGGCCTGGTGGACCGGCTCGCCGCCGCGTACTCCGAGCACCCCGTGACGACGTACACCACCTGGTCGGAGCGGGAGATCGCCGCCCAAGTGGCCGACGGGCGGCTCGACTTCGCGCTCGTGGGGACGTGCGGGGCGGCGAGCCCGCCGGAGAAGGAGCGGCTGGTGTGGCGGGAGGTCGCGCGCGACCCGGTGTTTGTCATGCTCGCTACCGATCATCCGTTCGCCGACGCCGGTGAGATCGACCTGGCCGATCTCGCGGACGAGGCGTGGACGGACGTGCCGGGGGACGGGTGCTTCGGGGACTGCTTCACCGCGGCGTGCGCGCGGGCGGGGTTCACGCCCTCGTCGGTGTACGAGACGGATACCGCGTCGTGCGTGCATCTGGTGCAGGTGGGGCGGGCGGTGGGGTTGTGCCGGGCGACGTTTCCGCCGACGGCGGGGATCGTTACGCGGCCTCTGGCGGGGGCGCCGCTGTACTGGCGGCATGTGCTGGGTTGGCACCCGGAGACGTACGCCCATGACACGGCGCCGGCCGTTTTCGCCCTCGCTCGGGCGGTCCACGCGGAGGCTGCCGCCCGCAGTGACAGCTACTCGGCGTGGCTGGCGTCACCGGGCGCGACCCAACTCCACTCGTAGCGGAGCCCCTCTTCCTCCCCACCCACCCACCCACCCTTCCCCGCTCCCGCGTCCGGATGGGGCTGCGCCCCTTTCCCCCCTTGTTGGCGCTTCGCGCCTCGCCCTCAAACGCCGGGCGGGCTGGATATCCCCCGCCCCCGGGAGGGGGGCGGGTGGGCGGGAGAATGCGAGCGCGGAGCGCGAAGCCAGGTCAGCGACGCGAGACGGGCGGGTGTTTCAGCCCGTCCGGC
>NZ_JBHYJH010000185.1:0-16766 GCF_042740445.1 Streptomyces sp. NPDC059003
AGGGGTCCTAGGGGCGGAGCCCCTAGTTCGGGAAGGGGCGGGACTGGGGCGCCCCGCGAAGGTTACGGACGTGGCACGTTGCGCAAGTTGGAGCGGGCCATCTGGAGCATGCGGCCCACTCCGCCGTCCAGGACGATCTTGCTGGCGGAGAGGGCGAATCCGGTGACCATCTCGGCGCTGATCTTCGGGGGGATGGAGAGGGCGTTGGGATCGGTGACGATGTCGACCAGGGCGGGCCCCTTGTGCCGGAAGGCGTCCTTCAGCGCCCCCGCAAGCTGCTTGGGCTTCTCGACCCGCACCCCATAGGCCCCGCAGGCCCGCGCGACGGCGGCGAAGTCGGGATTGCGGTTGGCCGTGCCGTACGACGGCAGACCGGCGACGAGCATCTCCAACTCGACCATACCGAGCGAGGAGTTGTTGAAGAGGACGACCTTCACCGGCAGGTCGTACTGGACGAGCGTGAGGAAGTCGCCCATGAGCATGGAGAAGCCGCCGTCGCCCGACATCGAGACGACCTGCCGCCCGCGGTCGACGAACTGGGCGCCGATGGCCTGCGGCAGCGCGTTGGCCATCGAGCCGTGGGAGAAGGAGCCGATGATGCGGCGCTTGCCGTTGGGCGAGATGTAGCGGGCGGCCCAGACGTTGCACATGCCGGTGTCGACGGTGAACACCGCGTCGTCGGCGGCGAGTTCGTCGAGCACCGACGCGACGTACTCGGGGTGGATGGGGACGTGCTTGTCGACCTTGCGGGTGTACGCCTTGACGACGCCCTCCAGGGCGTCGGCGTGCTTCTTCAGCATCTTGTCGAGGAAGCGCCGGTTCGTCTTCGGGCTCACGCGCGGGGTGAGGCAGCGCAGCGTCTCGCGCACGTCGCCCCACACGGCGAGGTCCAACTTCGAGCGGCGGCCCAGGCGTTCGGGCCGCACGTCGACCTGGGCGATCTTCACGTCGTCGGGCAGGAAGGCGTTGTACGGGAAGTCGGTGCCGAGCAGGATGAGCAGGTCGCACTCGTGGGTGGCCTCGTACGCGGCGCCGTAGCCGAGCAGGCCGCTCATGCCGACGTCGTACGGGTTGTCGTACTGGATCCACTCCTTGCCGCGCAGGGCGTGGCCGACCGGCGACTTGACCTTCTCCGCGAACTGCATGACCTCGGCGTGCGCGCCCGCCGTGCCGCTGCCGCAGAACAGCGTCACCTTGTCGGCCTCGTCGATCATCGCGGCGAGCTTGTCGATCTCGGCGTCGCCGGGGCGTACGGAGGGCCGCGAGGTGACGAGGGCGGTCTCGGCGGCCTTCTCGGGGGCGGGCTCGGACGCGATGTCGCCGGGCAGGGACACGACACTGACCCCCGACTGGCCGACGGCGTGCTGGATCGCCGTCTGCAGCAGCCGCGGCATCTGCTTGGGGTTGGAGATCAGCTCGCTGTAGTGGCTGCACTCGCGGAACAGCTGGTCGGGGTGGGTCTCCTGGAAGTAGCCGAGGCCGATCTCGGAGGACGGGATGTGGGAGGCCAGGGCGAGGACGGGGGCCATGGAGCGGTGCGCGTCGTACAGGCCGTTGATGAGGTGGAGGTTGCCGGGGCCGCAGGAGCCCGCGCAGGCCGCGAGGGAGCCGGTGACCTGGGCCTCCGCGCCGGCCGCGAAGGCGGCGGTCTCCTCGTGCCGCACCTGGATCCAGTCGATCGCCGGGGTGCGCCGGATGGCGTCCACGACGGGGTTGAGGCTGTCGCCGACGACGCCGTAGAGCCGCTTGACCCCGGCGCGGACGAGGATGTCGACGAACTGCTCGGCGACGTTCTGCTTGGCCATGCTTCATGCACCCCTTTGGTCGCTATGGGTCCATGAATTCACAGCGGCGGCGCTCACGCCTCCCAAACGGCCGCGGCCGTACGATCATCGGCGTATCCCTTGACCCGTACCTGGATGTCGGCGAGGAACGCGGCGAGCCCCGGCGGGCCGCCCTCCGCCCATCGGCGGGTGAGGTGCCGCGTGAGGTCGGGCTCGCCGCGCAGCGGGTCGGCGAGGCCGCCGCTGCACAGCAGCAGCGTGTCACCCGGGCGGGCGACGGAGGCGCGGAAGCGGAACGGGTCGCGGGGCGGTGCGGGCGCGGGTTCGTACGGGCTCGGGGGCGTCGTGATGCCCAGGTCCATGGTGAGCCGGTCGCCGTCCGGGGTCTCCGCCGACGTGTCGGAGGGGGTGCCGGAGGGGGCGTCGGAGGGGGCGTCGGAGGGCGTGCCGGAAGCCGTGCCGCCGGAAGGAGGTGAGCCGAAGCCGACCACCGCGGCGCCGGTGGCCTCGGCGACGCGCGGCTCGATGTCCTGCCACTCGCCGCCGCGCAGCCGGAACAGGCCGCCCGCGCCGACGCCGAAGAAGACGCGGGTGCGGCACTCCGGGTCGGCGGGCAGCAGCAGACAGCGCAGCGACGCCGTGTACTCCTCGGGTTCCAGGCCGAGTTCGGCGGCGCGGGCGCGCAGCTTGCCGAGGCTGCGGTCGGTGAGCCGGTGGAGGCCCGACTTGAGGTCGCCGCGGCGCGCCGCCCTGATGTCCTGCGCGAGCCGCGCGTGACTGCGGCCCACGGCGCGGCCGATCCACGCGCAGGCGTCGGCCGCGGCGCGGTGCGCCCCCGCGGTGGCGCGGGCGCCGGTGGCCATGGCGACCAGGACCAGCGCGTCGTCGCCCGTGCCGAAGCGGGCGGTGAGCAGGGCGTCCCTGCGGGGTTCGCCCCGGTACCGGGCGGAGTCCCCGCGCACGGACACGGCCCGCAGCGTGTACGTGCCGTACCGCGCCCCGTCGAGCGCGGTGTCCGCGACCAGGCTCTCCAGGTCGTCCGGGTCGGCCGCGGGCAGCCCCGTCGGCTCGGCGTCGTACGTCGGGGGCCCGTCCCCCACGTACGCCGGCACGAGGCGCGCCTGCTCCGCCCCCTCATCCACGGAGGCGTCCGGAACGCCCGCCTCGCTGCTCTCGCTGGACCCCTCCCCCGGAACCGGCCCCGGTCCGGGAGCCGCCGCGGGGAAGGTCACCGGGCCGGAGGGGGTGGTGGGGGGTGTCCAGGGGGCGGGGGCACGGTAGGCGGGGGCCGGAGAGCGGGGGGTGAGGGGTGAAGGGTGGGGGGTGATGGGGGGTGTGGAACGGGGGGTGGGGGGTTCGCTCGGGGCCGAGCGCTGGGGCGGGGCTGGGGGCCGCGTGGGGGCCGGTGGCCCGGAGGGGGCCGGTACGCCGCCTCGGGCCGGGAGCGGTGTTTCGGGCGGGGCCGGGGGGTGAAGGGGTGGTGGGCCGGGGCGTGGGGACGGGCCTGTCCCAGGCGGTGCCGGGGCTTCCGGGGGTGCGGGCTTCGGTGTCCCGGGTCCCGCCGGGGCGGGCGCTCCGCCCTGGCCGGAGGCCGGAGCCTGTGTCGGTGGTGGCGGTGGCGGTGGAGCCGGTGTCCCGGCCCGCGGAGAAGCCCCTGTCGCGGCCGACGCACCGGCCTCAGCGGAATCCACCCCTGTCACCTCACCTCGACCGGACCCCGACTCCTCAACCGCACCCGGCGCCCCTGCCGCACCCGGCGGCCCCGGAAGCGGTGGCTGGGGCGGCGGTGGAGCCGGTGCCCCGGGTGGTGTCGAAGCCGTCGCAGACGGGGCTCCGGCCCGGTCAGGGGGCTCCCCGCCCGGCGGGGCCGGAGGGCGTGGGGGTGAGATCGGGGGGCGGGGCTTCAGCTCGTCGGTGGGTACGTGGCGTTGGTCCGGGATGTCGTAGGGGTCGGCGGCCCCCGGGGCGGCGCCCACCGTGCCGGCGACCGACGCGAACCGGTCGTCCAGGGTGTCAGCCGCGGCCGCGGGCCCCGTGTCGTTCTTGTCCTCGTCGTACAACTGCCCCCACCAGTCGTCCTTCTGACCGGTGTGCCTCTCCCCCTGCTGGCTCATGCCCCTATTGTCCACCGCACAGGGCGTACGAAAACGGTGCATCCGGAAATTCCAGGCCGGGCGGGGTCACCCTGGCAGACCGGCGGGGGCTGCGGTGATGATGTCCGCGGCGGGTTTGCGCCGTGGCCGCTTTCCGCCATCCGGGGAAGCGGCGCGCCGCGTCGCACGCGCCACGGACAACGGGAAGACCGGGCCCGCCGGACGGGCCACCGGGGGAGGGACGTCGCCGCATGCTGGCTGCGATAGGGCTTGACGAGACGCACGAGGCGGCGTACCGCGCACTGGTGTCGGTGGGCGCGGCCGACGTACCCGACCTGGCGCGCCGCCTCACGCTGGGCGAGCCGGAGACGGAGCGGGCGCTGCGCCGTCTGGAGCGGCACGGGCTCGCCGCGCAGGCGTCGGGCCGGGCGGGCCGCTGGGTGGCGGCGCCACCGGGCGTGGCGCTCGGTGCGCTGCTCACCCAGCACCGGCACGAGTTGGAGAAGGCGGAGCTCGCGGCGACGCTCCTCGCCGAGGAGTACCGCGCCCGCGCCGCCGAGCCCGCCGTGCACGACCTGGTCGAGGTGGTGACGGGCGCGGCCGCCGTCTCGCAGCGGTTCCTGCAGCTCCAGCTCGGCGCGGCCCGCGAGGTGTGCGCCCTGGTGACGGGCCGGCCCGTCGCCGTCACGGGCCTGGAGAACGACGCGGAGGAGCAGGCCACGAGCCGTGGCGTGGCCTACCGCGTGGTGGTCGAGCGCGAGGTGCTCGCCGCGCCGACCGGCCTGACGGAGATCGCGGAGGCCCTCGGCAGGGCCGAGCGCATCCGGGTCGTGGACCGCGTACCGACCAAGCTGGTGATCGCCGACGGCTCGCTCGCCATGGTGCCGCTGACGTCGAAGACGGCGGAGCCCGCGGCGCTCGTCGTGCACGCGAGCGGTCTGCTCGAGTCGCTGACCGGGCTCTTCGAGGCGGTGTGGCGCACCGCGCTGCCGCTGCGGCTCGGCGAGAGCGGCGTGGTGCGGGAGAGCGACCCCGAGGGCCCCGACGGCACCGACCTGGAGGTCCTGTCGCTTCTGCTCGCGGGCATGACGGACGCCAGCGTGGCGAAACAGCTGGACCTGGGCCTGCGCACGGTGCAGCGCCGCGTGAAGCGGCTGATGGAGCTGACGGGCGTGACGACCCGGCTCCAGCTGGGCTGGCACGCGTACGAGCGCGGCTGGGTGGCCCGCGAGGCACGGCGGGCGGGCGGGACCGGCGGCGCGGCGCGGGCCACCCGGGACCAGCGGGGCGCCGGGACTGAGCGGGCCGCCCGGAACTGAGCGGGCCGCCCGGGACTAACGCGACCTGCGGTTTCGCGGTCGATCCCGCACGCTGGGCAGATGGGAGCGTGGGAACTCCTGGTGGTCGGCGTGGTGATGCTGCTCGGCCTGTGCGGAGTACTGGTGCCCGGGGTTCCGGGGTCGTGGCTGGTGTGGGCCGCGGCGCTGTGGTGGGCGCTCAAGGACGCGTCGGGCCTGGCCTGGGGCGTCCTGGTCGGGGCGACCCTGGTGCTGCTGCTCTCCCAGGCCGTGCGCTGGCAGCTGCCGCCGCGGCGGCTGCGGGCGTCCGGGGCGACGGGCCGTCTCGCGGTGTACGCCGGTACGGGGGCGCTGCTCGGGTTCTGCGTGGTGCCGGTCCTGGGAGCCGCGCCCGGGTTCGTGGGCGGGCTCTATCTGGCGGAGCGACTGCGGCTCGGGGGGCACGGGGAGGCGGTGACGTCGGTGCGGGCGGCCCTGCGGGCGGGCGGGTGGAGCGTGTTCGTGGAGCTGTTCGCGTGCCTGCTGATCGTGGGGGCGTGGGTGGGGGCGGTCATCTGGCGCGGCTGACACGCACGGCCACGGCGGCCACGCCGGCCACGGATACGTACCAACCGCAATGCCCCAAAGCCGCACCGATGTCCACGCCCCAGCCCCCAGGCCCCACGCCCCACGCCCCACGCCCCACGCCCCACGCCCCACCGCCCCCAACGAGAACCGGACGAGGGCCAAAGCCCTAGGTCGGCGCGCCGATGCGCGGGGGCCGTGGCGCGTGACAGCCTCGCGGCCATGAGTGAATTCAGCGCGGCCGAGCGCGCGTATCTGACGTCCCAGCGCCTGGGCAGGCTCGCCACCGTCGACCCCAAGGGCCAGCCGCAGGCCAACCCCGTCGGCTTCTACGTGCAGGACGACGGCACGATCCTCATCGGCGGGTACGCGATGGGCACCACGAAGAAGTGGCGCAACCTCCAGGCGAACCCGAAGGTGGCGCTCGTCGTGGACGACATCGTGAGCGAGCGGCCGTGGCGGGTGCGGGGCGTGGACATCCGCGGCGAGGCCGAACTCCTCACCGGGCCGCACGACTTGGGCCCGCACATGAGCGAGGAGCTGATCCGCGTGCACCCGCAGCGGATCCACAGCTGGGGCCTGGAGGAGGACGCGGGGTGACGGCGTTGACACCGGAGAGCCAGCAAGCTTAGGTATGCCTTACCTAACTACCTGGCTCTCCGGAGCTCAGTGGCCCAGAAAGGTGCCCGCACCCATGCGTACGCGTACCCGTGCCCTCCTCCCCCTCTGCGCCGCCGCCGCGCTCACCGTCGGCCTCGCCGCCTCCGCGTCCGCCGCCGACGTCACGGCGAAAAGAACGATCACGGACGGCGGCAAGACGTACCACCTGGCGCTGACGGGCCCGGACACCGCGGCCGGGGCGGGCGCCAACGTCACCGTCTCCGGCACCGGTTACAACACCGCGCAGGGCGTCTACGTCAGCCTGTGCGCCGTCGACGGCGCGCCCGGCGCCAACAAGCCGACCCCCTGCCTCGGCGGCCAGGACCAGTCGGGCACCACCGGCGCCTCGCACTGGGTGTCCAACGCCGGCGGCGGCACCGTGCCCAACAGCTCCCGCTTCGGCGCGAACGGCTCCTTCTCCGTGAAAATCCACGTGAAGGCCGACCTCGGCGGCGGCAACGTGTGCGGCGAGACCGTGGAGTGCGCGATCGTCACGCGCGCCGACCACTTCGACTCGGGCGACCGCAAGTACGACGTGCACATCCCGGTCACCTTCCGGTAGGCCGGGCGCCCCACCATGAGACGCGCAGCCACGCTGTCCGCCGCGGCCGTGGTGGTCGCCTCGCTCACCACGGGCTTCGCGCCGTCCGCCCCGCAGCAGGGCGGCGGCGCGAACCCCCGTGGGAGCGGGCCCGGTTACCACCGCACCGCCGACTTCAGCACCGCGGGCAAACCCCTCGACGCCACCGTCCACCCCGAATCGAAGAAGCTGTACGTCGGCTCCGACGACGACCCGGGCACGCCCGACGCCAACGAGCGGGGCCTGTACGTCCTCGACCGCGCCGACGGCACGGTGCGCGGGCACACCGCCAAGGCCCCGGGCCCCACGGGCGAGTCCCGCGAGTCGACCGTACGGAAGATCGCCGCGCCGCTGCCCGGAGACGGCGTCGTCTTCCACTATCCGCTCAAGGGCCTCGGCACCGCGAAGGACGGCGACAAGGAGGCCAAGGGCGTCTGGCTCGCCGGCGCCAAGGTGACCGACGTCGGGCCCGGCGTCGCCGACGGGACCACCCTGGTCGCCCAGGGCACGGCGCTCGCCGAGGTCGAGACGGCCACCGGCACGGTCAAGCGGACGGTCACGCTCGCGGGCGCGGGACAGTTCGCCGTCGACTCCCGCCGCAAGGCCGTGTGGTCGGCGGACCTGGCGAACAACCGCCTCCACCGCGTCGACACCGACTCCTTCACCGTGGCCGACTCGGTCCGACTCCCGGTCACCGAGGGCGCCGAGGGCTTCACGGCCGTCGACCCGGCCACCGGCTCGGTGTGGGTGGGACGGCAGGACAAGGTCATGGTGTTCGGCCCCGACGGCACGGCGCGCGCCACGCTCGACGGCACCGATCTGGCGCGTGACGTGGCCTTCGACGGAAATCGCGCGTACGTCGCCCGGCAGGACGTCGGCGACCCGGGCGCGCCCGACTACGACGGCGACGGCTCCCTGACCGTGCTCGACACCGCCACCCTGAAGCAGGCCGCCGCCCCCGTGCGCCTTCCCGGCAACGAGGCCCAACTCGGCGCGGCCGCCGTGGCCGTGACACCGGGCGGCGCCGAGGTGTTCGTGACGAGCCCGGCCCAGAACCGGATCACCCGGCTCGAACGCGGTGCGCCCCCGACGGTCACCCGCTCCCCCGAGGACACCACGGCGGCCGACGGCACGAAGGTCACGCTCACGGCCACCGCCGACGGCTCCCCCGAGCCGACCGCGCAATGGCAGGAGAGCACCGACGACGGGCGCTCCTGGCACGCGGTCGACGGCGCGACGAAGGCCGCGTACACGTTCACGGCCAAGGCGTCGCTCGACGGCCACCGCTACCGGGCCGAGTTCACCAACGCCTCCGGCACGGCCCGCACGGAACCGGTCACGCTCACCGTCCGCGCGCACGGTGGCGACGAGGGCTCCGCGACCGGACCCGACGGCCAGCGCCTCACCGTCACACCGGTGCGCGAACTGGCCGCCAAGGGCCAGGAACTGACGGTCACCGGCACGGGATACGACGAGAAGAAGGGCGTCTACGTCGCGCTGTGCGTGGACAACGGCCCCGGGAGGACCCCCACCCCCTGCGTGGGCGGCGCCGCCACCACCGGTGGTTCGAAGGCGTCGGCGTGGATCACGAACACCCCGCCGCCCGGCACCGAGGACCTGGCCACGCCCTATGGCGAGAAGGGCTCCTTCACGGTCCGGCTGACCGTCGACGCCAAGGACTCGGGCACCGACTGCCTCACCCGGCGCTGCGTCCTCGCGACCCGCGCGGACCACACGCGCCCCGACGACCGTTCGCAGGACGTGCGGGTGCCGGTGTCCTTCGCGGACGGCGGGTCCACGGGCGGCGGTTCGGCGGATGGGGGCTCCACGGGCGGAGGCTCTGCGGGCGGCTCGTCGGCGGGCGGGTCGACCGGCGGCGGACCGGGCTCAGGAGGATCGGGCGCCGACGACGTAGCCGGTCCGTCCGGCTCCGGTGACGTGGGCGGTGCCGCGCCCGCCGGGGACGGCGGCAGCCTGGCCTCCACCGGCGCGACCGTGGCGGGAGCCGCGACCCTCGCGGCGGCGCTGATCGCGGCGGGCTGGTACGCGGTACGCCGCGGCCGACGCGACGCGAACTCCCTTACGCCGTAAGGAGCTCACCCTCCCCCGACGGCCCTGGCGACGACGTGCGCCGCGCACCCTCCGCACTCTCCCTGCTCTCCGTACGGAGATGACGCGCCGCGTACGACCGCCAGGGCCGCCACGCGTCGTCCACCGCCACGCCCGGCAGGGCCACGTCCGGGTCGCCGAGGGCCCGCATCCGGATGAGGGCGACCGCGTCGTCGCCCACGCCGTCCACGGCGCGCAGCTGCTGCTCGGCGTCGTCGCGGTCGGCGCCCGCGTCCAGGCGCACCCGGCCGTCGGCGAGCGCGGCGGCGAGCGGAACCCGGCCAGCGAGCGCCCCTGGCTCCGGGAAGACATGCGTGAGCGCCCCGCACGGCGCCGGAAGCGGAGTCCCGTACTCCACGACGAGGCGCTCGGCGGCCTCCCTGCCGACGACGGCCCGCACCGCGAACTCCTCGGGGTCCGCGACGCCCGGCGACCGAAGCCCCGGCCTGACCCGCACGAGCGGCGCGAGCCGGGGGTCGGCGGCGAGCCGCTCGTCGACCGCGTACGGGTCGGCGTCCAGGTCGAAGAGCCCGCGGAGCCGCTGCACGGCCGTCGTCAGATCCCGCAGGTCGGACAGGTGGAGCCGGGCTTCGAGCCACCCGCTCTCCGCCCCCGCCCCGCGCGGGGCCCGCTCCTGAACGGCCACGATCCCGGAGGCGTACGGCAGCCGCAGCGTGCGCCGGTACGTACGGGCGCCGCGCTCCCCGCCGATCTCTTCGACGCCGTGCAGCGCCTCGTCGGCGAGCAGGTCGAAGACGGCGGTGGCCTGGTACGGGCCGCGGTAGGCGAGCCGCAGCGGGATGCCCGCCGACGGCGTGGCACGGCCGCCGCCCCGCTTGGGCGCGGCGGCGCGCAGGGCGGTCGGCGTCAGCTCGTACACCGCCCGGATGGTGTCGTTGAACTGCCGCACGCTCGCGAACCCCGCGGCGAACGCGATCTCCGTGACCGGCAGGTCGGTGGTCTGGAGCAGCACCCGCGCGGTGTGCGCGCGCTGGGCGCGGGCCAGCGCCACCGGGCCCGCGCCGAGCTCGGCGGTCAGCTGGCGCTGGACCTGCCGCGCGCTGTACCCGAGCCGCACGGCGAGCCCGCCGACGCCCTCGCGGTCCACGACGCCGTCCCCGATCATGCGCATGGCCCGGCCCACGACGTCGGCCCGCACGTTCCACTCCGCGGACCCGGGCACCGCGTCGGGCCGACACCGCCGACAGGCCCGGAACCCCTGACTCTGCGCGGCGGCGGCGGTCGGATAGAACTTCACGTTCTGCCGCTTGGCCGTCACGGCCGGACAGCTCGGCCGACAGTAGATCCCCGTGGTCGACACGGCGAAGAAGAACTCCCCGTCAAACCGAGCATCACGACTACGTACGGCTTCGTACCGGGTATCGAGATCGTTCACATTCCCCAGTGTGAGCCGCACCGAACACAGGGGCTAGCGGAAATCAGACATGGAGCTGTGCTGTGCATGGGCACGCTGGGAGGCGCCATCCTGGCCGCTCCCCGCTGTGGGCAGCTGGTCCGCCCAGAGGGCGGAACGGGTGGGCACAGCCCACGTGCCGGGCACCCGGAACGCAGACCCCCACCCGTCCGACCCCCAGGTCAGCTACCGCCCCCGCCCCCGCTTCGCCTCCATCGCCGCGCGCCCTTCCGCGCCCCTCCGCTTCCACTCCTTCCGCATCTCGGCCCGAACCCGCGCATCCGTCTTGGCAACGATCCGCTGGTTCTCCCGCAACAGCTTCCGGTAACTGTCGAGCCGCCGCTCGGGCAGCACCCCCTCAGCCAGCGCGGCGAGCACCGCACAGCCGGGCTCCGCCTCGTGCGCGCAGTCCTGGAAGCGGCAGCCCTCGGCGAGCTCCTCGATCTCGGAGAAGACCTGCCCGACGCCGCTCCCGGCGTCGAAGAGCCCGACGCCGCGCAGCCCGGGGGTGTCGATGAGCACGCCCCCGCCGGGCAGCGGGATCAGATTGCGCGTGGTGGTGGTGTGGCGCCCCTTGCCGTCCACGTCACGGATGGCCTGGACGTCCATGACGTCGGCACCCGCGAGCGCGTTGGCGAGCGTCGACTTGCCGGCTCCGGACTGCCCGAGGAGCACGGACGTACCGCCGGAGACGAGGGCGGCGAGGACGTCGACGCCGTCGCCGCAGGCGGCGCTGACGGGCAGCACCTGGACGCCGGGCGCGCTCGTCTCGACGTCCTCGACGAGGTACGACAGGGCGGTGGCGTCGGGCACGAGGTCGGCCTTGGTGAGGACCACGACGGGCTGCGCGCCGGACTCCCAGCCGAGGGCCAGGAACCGCTCGATGCGCCCGAGGTCGAGCTCACCGGCGAGGGACACGGCGATGACGGCGTGGTCGACGTTGGCGGCGAGGATCTGCCCCTCGGACCGCTTGGACGAGGTGGACCGCACGAACGAGGTGCGCCGCGGCAGATAGGCCCGCACGTACCTCGGGTCGCGGCCCGGTGCGTCCACTGCGGCCCAGTCGCCGGTGCAGATGACCCTCAGGGGGTCGTGCGGGGTGACGTACGTGGTGTCGGCACGGATGACACCTTCTTCCGTGACGACGATGTCGCAGCTTCCCCGGTCGACGCGGATGACCCGGCCGGGCAGCAGCCCGCGCTCGGCGTACGGCGCGAAGGCGGCGGCCCACTCCTCGTCCCAGCCGTAGGGGGCGAGCGGGTGCGGGTCACCGGAGGAAGCGGAGAAGAGCAGAGAGGAAGACGAAGACAAGGGGAACCCTTCACAGGGGTGGCCCCGGCCCGCGCGGCGAAGGCGCGGCAAGAGAGAAAGAGTCAGCCGGAGACCACGGAGGTGAATGTGACGAACGTCCGGATGCGGGCAGCGCCCATCGCAGCGACAGCCATCGGTCACACCTCCTGGGTCATGCTCGGTCGACGACGACGGCGGCAGGTGGCCGCCGAGGAACGAGGTTCACCCTAACGACGGCGTTCGACCGCACGCCACTTCTTTTTCCGTCCAACCCCGGCGTCAAGAATCCAACAACCCTCCGCCGGAAAGAATTGAGCCCCGCCGCCCCGGCACGCTGTGATGGAGTCATGGAGCTGCTGCCCTACCACGAGGACGTGTCCCCCGGTACCGGCGGTCTGCCGCCCCGTGCGTGGTGCGCGGGGTCGGACGCCGCCGTTCTGTCGCTCAAGGGAAGCTGGCGCTTCCGGCTGTCGCCGCGCGCCGACGCCGCGGACGAGTCGTTCGCCGCCGACGCGTACGACGCCTCGGCCTGGGAGGAGATCGTGGTGCCGGGGCACTGGGTGCTCCAGGGCCACGGTCGGCCCGCGTACACCAACCAGATGTATCCGTTCCCCGTCGATCCGCCGCGGGTGCCGACGGAGAATCCGACCGGCGACCATCTGCGCCGCTTCGACCTGCCGGACGGCTGGCCCGCCGGCGGGGACGTCGTCCTGCGGTTCGAGGGGGTCGAGTCGTGCGCCCGGGTGTGGCTGAACGGCACGCCGCTCGGTGACTTCAAGGGGTCGCGGCTGCCGCACGAGTTCGCGGTGGGGCGGCTGCTGCGGGCGGAGGACAACGTGCTTGCGGTGCGGGTGCACCAGTGGTCGTCGGGGTCGTACCTGGAGGACCAGGACCAGTGGTGGCTGCCGGGGATCTTCCGGGACGTGACGCTCCTGCACCGGCCCGAAGGCGCGGCGCGGGACTTCTTCACGCACGCGTCGTACGACCATCGCGCGGGGACGGGCACGCTGCGGGTCGACTCCGAGGTCGCGGGCCGGGTCACGGTGCCGGAGCTCGGCATCGACGTCGCCACCGGACAGAGCGTGACCGTGCCGGTCGAGCCGTGGTCGGCGGAGCGGCCCCGGCTCTACGACGCGGTCCTCGCCACGCCGGGTGAGCGGATCGCGCTGCGCGTCGGCTTCCGCACGGTCGCCGTCGAGGACGGGCTGATCACGGTCAACGGCAGGGCCGTGCTGTTCCGGGGCGTGAACCGGCACGAGTTCCACCCGGAGACCGGCCGCACCCTGGACCTCGCCACGATGCGCGCCGACGTCCGCCTGATGAAGCAGCACAACATCAACGCGGTCCGCACCGCCCACTACCCGCCGCACCCCGCCTTCCTCGACCTGTGCGACGAGCTCGGCCTGTGGGTGATCGACGAGTGCGACCTGGAGACGCACGGCTTCACGATGCGGGGCTGGCGCGGCAACCCCGTCGACGACGACCGCTGGACCCCGGCGCTCCTGGACCGCGCGGCCCGCACGGTCGAGCGGGACAAGAACCACCCGTCGGTGATCGTCTGGTCGCTCGGCAACGAGTGCGGCACGGGCCGGGGCCTGGCCGCGATGGCCCAGTGGATCCGCGAGCGGGACCCGGACCGCCTGCTCCACTACGAGGGCGACCCGTCGTGCGCGTACACGGACATGTACTCGCGCATGTACGCCGACCACGCGGAGGTGGAGCGCATCGGGCGGCGCGAGGACGGCGGCCCCGACGCGCGCCGCGCGCTCCCCTTCGTCCTGTGCGAGTACGGGCACGCCATGGGGAACGGCCCGGGCGGCCTGAGCGAGTACCAGCGGCTCTTCGAGACGTACGAGCGCCTTCAGGGCGGGTTCGTGTGGGAGTGGATCGACCACGGTCTGAAGCACCCCGCGTTCGGCTACGCGTACGGCGGTGACTTCGGCGAGGAGCTGCACGACGGGAACTTCGTCTGCGACGGCCTGTGCTTCCCCGACCGGACGCCGTCGCCGGGGCTCGTCGCGTACAAGTACGTGATCCAGCCGGTGCGGTTCGCGTACGACGCGGCTGCGGGCACCGTGCGGGTGACCAATCTGTACGACGTCGCGGACCTGTCGGAGCTGTCCTTCGAGTGGACCTACCAGACGGACGGCGACGTGCCGTCGGTGTCGGGCCCCCTCGACGTGCCGCCCGAGCTCGGTCCCGGCGAGAGCGTCGAGCTGAAGCTGCCCGAGCCGCCCGCGGCCGCCCGCGGCGCCGAGGTCTGGCTGCATCTGTCCGCCCTGGTCTGCGAGGAGACCGACTGGACGGCCCTCGACCACTGCGTGGCCCGCGCCGACTTCCCCGTCACCGCGCGGCCCGCCGTGCCGGTCGCCGCCGGTGAACGGCCCCGGCGCCGGGGCTATGACATCGTGCTCGGGCCCGGCCGGTTCGACGCCCGGACCGGTGACCTGCGCGCCCTGGACGACCTCGCGCTGAGCGCGGCGCCGCGCCTCGACGTGTGGCGGGCGCCCACCGACAACGACGACGGCGCGCCCTGGCAGCCCGACACGCGCTACGGCCCGCTGTGGCGGGGGTTCGGCCTGCACCGCATGCAACACCGCCTCGACGGCGTGGAGTCGGCGGACGGCGCCCTCACCGTGCACGCGCGCGTGGCGCCGGCCGCGCGGGACATCGCGCTGCGCACCGTCTACCGCTGGACGTCCGACGGCACCGCCCTGCGCCTCGCCGTGTCCGTGACGCCCGAGGGCGACTGGGAGGTGCCGCTGCCGCGGCTCGGCGTGCGGCTCGGGCTGCCCGCGGCGTACGGGAACGCGCACTGGTTCGGCACCGTCGAAGAGGCGTACCCGGACACCAACCCCGCACCCCGGATGGGCCATTGGACCTCGACCGTCGACCGCCTCCAGACCCCGTACGTGCGCCCGCAGGAGAACGGGGCGCGCGCCGACGTCCGCTGGGCCGAGCTGCGCGCGGGCCACGGGGGCCGCGGGGTGCGGGTGGTGGGCGACCCGGCGTTCTGGTTCACCGCGCGCCGCTGGAGCACGGAGGAGCTCGACGCCGCCGCGCACCGCACGGACCTCACGCCGGGCGACACGGTGTGGGTGCACCTCGACCACGGGCAGCGCGGCATCGGCTCCCAGTCGTGCGGGCCCGGCGTGCTGCCGCAGCACGAACTGCGGGTGGCGCCCGCCGAGTTCGCCTTCACTTTTTCGGTGGCCGAACCGCTCCGGTGAGAGAAGACTGACGCGGAAGCGGCAGGCCGAGCGGGGCCGGCGCACGCCGCGTTCCCCGGGTCCGGACCCCTCGTGACCCGGCGAAACCAGGGTTGCGGCCGCCTAGACTGGGAATGACGACGACTCACGCGCCGCCCTGGGGGGAGGGAACACCCTGTGTCACAACAGCAGCTGGGCCGCAGCCCGGTGCGACCTGACCCCACGCCTCCGCCGCCGGACGATTCGCGCCAGAGCCGGTTCGTGGGCTGGCTCGGCGGCTTCGGCTGCGTCGCCGCGGGCTACGCCGTGTTCCAGTCCCTCGTGGGCGTCCTTCCGGACTCGCTCTCGGACGACGCCGCGCGGTACGGCATCGCGGGGGTCAGCGGCGTCGGCATCGGCGTCGCCGCGTGGCTTGCGGCGGCGCTGCTGCGCGCAAGGACCGCGGCGGGAGCGGAGCAGCCGCCCGCCCCGGCCTCGGGCGCGGCGGCGGGCACCGACCGCTCCCCGGGCCCGCTCCCGGCGCTCGGCACCGCCGCGTACACGGCGCTGCGCGAGGAGATCGCCGTCCTCGACGACCCGGACCGCGGCCTGCTCACGGGCTGGCCGCACGCGCTCGACGAGCAGACCCAGCCGGTCCGCCCGACGCCGACCGGCACCGCGTACGGCCTGCACATCGTCCTCGAACTGGGCGTGCGCGACGGCCGCTTGAGCGCGTCGGACCTGGTCGCCACGCTGTGGCGGCTCCGGCTCCCGGACGGGGGCTGGGCGGCGCGCTCGCAGGGGTCGGTGCCGCGGCCCGAGGTGACGGCGCTTGTGCTCGGCGCGCTCGCGCGGGCTGGCGCGGACGCGGGGCGCCTCGCCGACGAGGCGGCGCGCTGCGCGGCCCGCTTCACCGAGGACCTGGAGCCGTCGGGCCTGGCGCGGACCCATGTGGTGACGACGGTGCTGCGCGGCCTGCTGCGCGCGGCGCCCGACTCCCCCGCCATCGCCCGGTTGCGGGACGGCCTCGTCGACCACACCATCACGGATCCCCTGCGCGAGCACCGCCGCTGCTGGGGCCCGAGCCTGCGCGCCCCGCACCCGTCCGCGTCCCGCCCCTCGCCCGTGCACACGGCCCTCGCCGTCGTCGCCCTCGACCGCGCGGCCCGCGTCCTGGGCGAGGACGCCAACGCCCGCGCGGCGCGCGAGGACGGCATCCGCTGGCTGCTCTCCTGCCCGGCGCCGGGCCACGACACCTGCGCGGACCTGCTCAACGCGCAGGAGCAGGTGCGCCGCCCGCACCCGGAGGACGCCTGGCGCCAGGAGGTCCTTCTCGTACGGCACTTCACCGCGGCCTGGATGGTGCGCGCGCTGCTCACGCCGGGCGCCTGGGAGATCGCCGCCGCCGAGGGCCGCGAGGAGGCGTGGCACGCGCTGCTCGCGAGCGCGGTCGACGGCGTGCTCCGCCAGCAGCACGACGGCATCTGGAACTGGGAGGGGCATGATCTCGGCCGCCCCTTGTGGATGACCTATCAGGGCCTTTCGGCGCTGCGCGCCCATGCCGTATGGATGTATCAGCCGGAGGGCTGAGCTCCGGCTTCCGTCCCCCGCGGGCGGACGCGGCGGTTCCCCGGGGGCGGGGCGGACAGAGAGGCGGAGTGACCGCATGGGTGGTCGGCACGTCCTGCGGGCCCGGCGGCTCCTCGAAGGCGCCCTGGACCGCCACGGCGGGTACGACGACGAGGACCTGGTGCGGGCGGCGCGCTCGTTGGTCGCCGAACTGGGC
>NZ_JBHYJH010000186.1:0-16693 GCF_042740445.1 Streptomyces sp. NPDC059003
AAAGGGGGAAAGGGGCGAAGCCCCATGCGAGAAGGGCGGGTGGGCGGGGAAAAAAGCGAGCGCGCAGCGCGAGTCGGCGCGGCGGTGCGAGGCGGCCGATGTGGCGGGGTCCGGGGCGGCAGCACCGGAGAAGGGCGGGCGGGTGGGGATATCAGCCTGCCCGGCGCTTGAGGGCGAGGCGCGGAGCGGCGATGGGGGGAGAGGGGCGCAGCCCCAGCCGTGTGCGGGGGCTGGGGCGGTAGCTCCAGGGAAGGGCGGGTGGGTGGGGGAAAAGTTGCTGGGGGCTCGGGCAGGGAAAAGCATGGGGAAGGTGGACGACCTGGCGTACCTGCGTTACCCGCACCTCAGCGGTGACCGACTCTGCTTCGTGGCCGAGGACGACCTCTGGGTGGCCCCCCTCTCCCCGGAGGGGACCCCGGCGGGCCGAGCCTGGCGGGTCACCGCCGACCGCACCAAGCTCGGCCACCCCCGCTTCTCCCCCGACGGCCACCACATCGCGTACACGAGCTGGCGCAGCCTCGACCCGGAGATCCACCTCGCACCGGTGAACGGCGGCCCCGCGCGACGCCTGACGTACTGGGGCTCCACCGACACCCGCGTATGCGGCTGGACCCCGGACGGCCAGATCCTCGCCGTGTCCTCGCACGGCCAGCCCTTCGCGCACTTCTGCTGGGCGTACAGCGTGCCCACCGACGGCTCGCCCGGCGGCAAACTGCCCTGGGGCCCGGTCCACGACATCGCGGTCGTCGACGTGGACGGCGACCGCAAGACCCTGCTCCTCACCGGCAAGCCACCGCACGAGCCCGCCGCCTGGAAGCGCTACCGCGGCGGCGCGACGGGCCGCCTGTGGCTGCACGGGGAGCGCATCCTCGAAGACGTCGAGGGACACCTGGACTCCCCCATGTTCGTGTCCGGGCGCATCGCGTTCCTCTCCGACCACGAGGGCGTCGGCAACCTGTACTCGTGCCTGCCCGACGGCAAGGACCTGCGCCGGCACACCGACCACGACGCCTGCTACGCCCGGCACGCGGCCAGCGACGGCACCCGCGTCGTCTACCAGTGCGCGGGCGAGATCTGGCTGGTCGACGACCTGGCCGCGGACTCGGTGCCGCGCCGCCTGCCGGTGAGCATCGGCGGCCCGCGCGCGGGGCGGCGCACGTACCAGGTGCCGGCCGCCCACCACGTCGACGCGCTGTCCGTGGACACCACGGGCCGCGCGAGCGCCGTCGTCGTACGCGGCAGCCTGTACTGGCTCACCCACCGCGACGGCCCGGCCCGCACCATCGTCGACACACCGGGCGTACGCGTCCGGCTCCCGGAGATGCTCGGCAGCGGCGGCCAGGTCGCGTACGTCACCGACGCCGACGGCGAGGACGCGATCGAGATCGCCTATCTGCCGCGGGCCAGCGGCGACCGCGAGCCGCGCAGGCTGGCGGGCGGGCAGCTCGGCCGGGTGCAGGAGCTCGTGTCCGACCCGGACGGCGAGCGCCTCGCCATCGCCTCGCACGACGGACGGCTGCTCCTGGTCGACGCGACGGAGGACTCCGACGGCGAGGTGACCGAGCTGGTCCGGTCCGGCAACGGGCCCGTGCGGGACCTCGCCTTCTCGCCCGACGGCGCGTGGCTCGCCTGGTCGCACCCGGGCGTCGGCCGCTCCCTGCGGAAGATCAAGCTGGCCCGGATCGAGGGCCCGGGGGCGCGCACCGTCATCGACGTCACCAACGGCCGCTTCGAGGACGAGAACCCGGTGTTCACGCGGGACGGCCGCTATCTCGCGTTCCTGTCCTGGCGCGGCTTCGACCCCGTCTACGACGTGCACACCGGCGACCTGTCCTTCCCGCTCGGCTGCCGCCCCCACCTCGTACCGCTGTCGTCCGCGACGCCCTCGCCGTTCGCGCTCCTGCCCGACGGGCGGCCCGCGGCGGGCGGGCTCGACCCGGAGGCCGACGACACCGCCGCCGACTCCGGCGACGGGCAGGTGACCGTGGAGGCAGAGGGCCTGGAGAGCCGGGTCACGCCGTTCCCCGTGTCGGCGTCCAAGTACTCCGCCCTGTACCCGGTCAGCGGCGGCGGCCTGGTCTGGCTGCGCTGGCCCATCTCCGGCGCGCTCGGCGAGACCTTCGCGAACCCGGCCGACACGTCGGGCCGGCCCACCCTCGAGTACTTCAACATCGCCAAGGCCAAGAAGTCCGAACTCGTCGACCACCTCGACTGGTTCGCGGTCAGCGGCGACGGCACCCGGCTCGTCGTGGTCGACGAGGGCGACCTGCGGGCCGTGCCGTCCACCGAGTCCGGCGACGGCGACACCACCGTGTGGATCGACCTGCGCCGCATCCTGCACGACGTCGACCCGGCCGCCGAGTGGCGGCAGGCCTACGACGAGGCGGGCCGGCTCATCCGCGCCTACTTCTGGGACCCGGGCATGTGCGGCATCGACTGGGACGCCGTCCTCGACCAGTACCGGCCGCTCGTCGAACGCGTCGCGTCCCCCGACGAGTTCGCCGACCTGCTGCGGGAGGTCCTCGGCGAGCTCGGCACCTCGCACGCGTACGTGACCCCGGCGCGGCGCAGTGAGGGGCCGCCGCACTACCAGCGGCCGATGGGGCTCCTCGGCGCCAACCTCGTGCGCCGCGACGAGGGCTGGGTGGTGAAGCGCATCCTGCCCGGCGAGTCCTCCGACTCCAAGGCCCGCTCGCCGCTCGCCGGTTCGGGCATCCGTCAGGGCGCGGTCCTCACGCACGTCGACGGGCGGCCGGTCGACCCGGTGACGGGCCCCTACCCGCTGCTCGCGGCGGCCGGGGGCACGACGGTCGAGCTGACCTTCAAGGCCGCGGAGGGCGAGGGCCGGTCCAGGCGGGTGGCGATCGTGCCGCTCGTCAACGAACGGCCGCTGCGCTACCAGGACTGGGTCGCCAAACGCCGTGACGTCGTACGCGGCCTGAGCGGCGGCGCGTGCGGCTATCTGCACATCCCCGACATGGGCGGGTCCGGCTGGGCCCAGTTCAACCGGGACCTGCGCCTCGAAGTGGCGCGGCCCGCGCTGATCGTGGACGTGCGCGGCAACGCGGGCGGCCACATCAGCGAGCTCGTCGTGGAGAAGCTGACGCGGAAGATCCTGGGGTGGGACCTGACGCGCGACGCCGAGCCCGTGTCGTACGCGTCCAACGCGCCCCGGGGCCCGGTGGTGGCCCTGGCCGACGAGGCGACGTCCTCCGACGGCGACATGATCACGGCCGTGTTCAAACTGCTCGGGCTCGGGCCCGTGGTGGGGCAGCGCACGTGGGGCGGGGTCGTCGGCATGACCGGGCGGCACACGCTCGGCGACGGCACCGTCATCACCGTGCCGATGAACGCGGGGTGGTTCGACGCGTACGGCTGGTCCGTGGAGAACCACGGGGTCGAGCCCGACATCGCCGTCCTGCGCACGCCCCTGGACTGGGCGGAGGGGCGGCACGCGCAGCTCGACGACGCGGTGCGGGTCGCTCTCGACCTGCTCGAAAAGCATCCGGCGGCGACGCCACCGGGGTACGAGGACGTGCCGGACCGGCGGCGGCCGCCACTGCCGCCGCGGGCGTGAGCGGAGCGTCACTGATCGAAATGCGGTGTCTGTGCCGGTGTGTGAGCCTGGTCGAGGCCCGATCCCCTCACCCACATCAGGAGTGAACCTTCATGGGCATCAAGGACCAGTTCCAGGACAAGGCGAAGGACATCGCCGAGAAGGCGCAGGACGCCGTGCGCGGCGGCAAGGACGAGGCGAGCGAGCGCTCCGCCCAGAGCCGCGAGAAGGCCCAGGAGTCCCTGGACGACGCGCAGCGGGAGGCTGAGGACCGGTTCAACCGCGACTACGACGCCTGATCGCTGGGCGCTGTTCCTGAACGGCACGTGAGCTGGGGCCCACCCTCCGGGGCGGGCCCCAGCTCACGCCCTGCCGCACCCGCCGATGGCGAACAACCCCCGCGAGGGGCGCCCACCGGCCGTCCGACCGGAAACGGGCGGGCGGGTGGGAAACAAACCGCCGCGGTAGCGGCGGAAACCCCCCACCGGCCCGCACCCGGGCTCGATGCGCCTCCGGCCCGCCGCTTCGCGGCGGGGTCTACCCCGCCCGCCCACCCCATGCGCAGCCGGGCTGCGGGCTCCGCGCGTCGGGTGACCGCTGAGGGTGCGCCGGGGACGAGAGTTACGGGTGGGTGGGTGGGGGCGAGACGGTTGCCGCCCCTCGCAGGGTCTCGTCGGCGGAGCCGCCCGCGCCTACCAGGCCCGTCGAGATGTCGCCGAGCCGCGGCTCGAGGCGGCGCATCTCGCGTTGGCCGACGGTCGCGATGATCCCCGGCAGATACGGCCGAAGGCCCTGCATGCCGCGGAGCCACCACTGCCCGTACACATGGGCGGCGCGCCGCTCGATGCCGGCGACGAGGCGGTCCACGGCCGGGCCGAGGGGATACGTCTTGTTGGACGGCCACGGCAGCCGCTGCCGCAGCTCCCGCATGACGTCGTCCTGGTCGGCCCCGCGCACCATGTCGGTGTCGGTCCAGGACAGATAGCCGACGCCCACCCGGACGCCCTTGTAGCCGACTTCGGCCCGCAGCGCGTGCGCGTACGCCTCCACGCCCGACTTGGACGCGCAGTACGCGGTCATCATCGGCGCGGGCGTGATCGCGGCGAGCGAGGCGATCTGGAGCAGATAGCCGCGGCTCTCCGCGAGCACCGGCAGGAACGCCCGTGCCGTCACGGCGCTGCCGATCAGGTTGACCTCGATGACCCGCCGCCACGCGACGGGGTCGGACTCCATGAAGGGACCGCCGCTGGCCACGCCCGCGTTGGCGACGACGATGTCGACCTTCCCGAACCGCTCCTTGACCTCACCGGCGACCCGCGCCATCGCCTCGTGGTCGGTGACGTCGGCGTACCAGTGGTCGCTCTCGGTGTGCAGCCGGGAGCTGACCTGCTTCAGCTCCTCCGGTTCGAGGCCGACGAGGGCGACCCGCGCGCCGCGCGCCGACAGCTTGCGGGCGAGGAGCTCGCCGACTCCCCGCGCGGCCCCCGTGACGACGGCGACCTGTCCCTCCAGGCTCACCCTGCTCATGCGCCCTCCCTCACCTTCACGTACGTACTGACCAGTTCCTCGATCCCCCGGGTCACCGCTTCCGGCGCCTCCACCGGTGTCATGTGCCCGACCCCCGTCAGTTCGGTCAGGCCGACGCAGCGGGGCAGGGCATCGGCGATGCGCCGCGCGTGCACGGGCGGGGTCAGCCGGTCCGCCGAGCCCGTGATCACCGCGGTCGGCGCCGTCAGGTCCCGTACCCCCGCGTCCAGGTGCAGCTCGTCGAGGACGTGCGCCCAGCGGTAGCGCACCACGCGCGGGCAGGCGTGCACGATCCGCGCGCACACGTCGACCCGGTCGGGCGCCGAACCGGGGCCCATCGTGGCGTACTTGAGCATGCGCCGGGCCAGCGGCGTCACCGGCCCCATGGGGGCCCGCGCACCCAGGACCCGCCGGGTGAGACGGGTGCGCAGCGCGCCCGCCCGCAGCGGCACCACCGTGGACTCGGCGACGAGCCGCGAACTGCCCGTGCTGCACAGCAGGACCGCCGCCGCGTGCTCGCGCACACCGGGCCGCGCGGCCGCCGCCATGAGGGTCATGCCGCCCATGGAGTGCCCGGCGAGCACCGCGCGTTCACCGGGCGCGAGCGCCGTGGCGAGCACCGCCTCCAGGTCGTCGGCGAGCGCCCGGGTGCTGTACCCGGCGCCTTCCACGGGCGCGTCGCTGCGGCCGTGGCCGCGCTGGTCGTACGCGATGACGCGGTGCGTGCCCGCGAGGGCCCGGATCTGCGCCGCCCAGAACGCCGTCGAGCAGGTCCAGCCGTGCAACAGCACGACGGCGGGCGCGCCGTCGGGGCCGTGCGCCTCGACGTGCAGACGGGCGCCGTCCGCGGAGACGGCCGTCAGCTCGCGCGCGGCGGCGGGCGGCGCGAAGGGCCCGCCGAACCCGCGGCGGCCCCTCACGCGGTCACCTCGACCTTCGCCGCGCGCCCGGCGGCCTTCTTCGCGGGCACGCGCAGGACCTCGTACTCGTTCAGGTCGACGTGCCGCGTGGCCGCGCGGAACTCCGTCGTCGTACCGGGCCAGACCGTCGTGTTGACGCCGTTCTCGTCCAGGTACCAGCTGGTGCAGCCGCCGGTGTTCCACACCGTGCGCTTCATGCGCTCCTGCACCCGGCGGTTCCACGCGCCTACGGCGGACGGCCGGGCGGCGAGCGCGGCGCGGCCGCCGAGCACGTCCAACTGCCGCATGTAGTCGGCGAGATAGTTCAGCTGGGACTCGATCATGAGGATCATCGAGGAGTTGCCGAGGCCGGTGTTCGGGCCTATGACGGTGAGGAAGTTCGGGAAGCCCGCGGCGGTCGCGCCGCGCAGCGCCTTCATGCCGTCCTTCCAGCTCTCCATGAGGGTCCGGCCGTCGTCGCCCACGACGCGCTCGGCGATCGGCATGTCCGTGACGTGGAAGCCGGTGCCGAAGATGATCGCGTCGGCCTCGGCCTCGGTGCCGTCGGCGGCCACGAGGGTGGACCCGCGCACCTCGGCGAGGCCGCTCGCGACGACGTCGACGTGCGGCTTCGCGAGCGTCGGATAGTAGGTGTTGGACAGCAGGATGCGCTTGCAGCCGATGCGGTACGTCGGGGTCAGCTTGGCGCGCAGGGCCGGGTCCTTGATGGCGCGCGCCATGTTCCGCTTGGCGATGCCCTCGATCGGGCCGAGCTCGTTCGGCCGCTTGGTGAACGCGTGCACCTGCAGCTCGCGGATGCCCCAGAGGAGGCCGCGGCGCGCGTACGTCGTGAACGGCAGCTGCCGGTGCAGCCAGCGCTCCACGCCGGTGATCTCCCGGTCCGCGCGCGGCAGGACCCACGGCGGCGTCCGCTGGAACAGCGTGAGCCGCCGCACGTCCCGCTGGATCTCCGGCACGATCTGGATGGCGGACGCGCCGGTGCCGATCACCGCGACGCGCTTGCCGCGCAGGTCGTAGTCGTGGTCCCAGCGGGCGGAGTGGAAGACCTTGCCGGGGAAGTCCGCGAGCCCGGGGATGTCCGGCGTCTTCGGGTCGGAGAGCGGTCCGGTGGCGGAGACGACGACGTCGGCGGTGAGGGCGCCGGTGCTCGTCTCCAGCTCCCACAGGAGCCGGTCGGCGTCCCAGCGCATCGTCAGGACCTCGGTGTCGAGGCGGATGTGCGGGCGAATCCGGAAGGTGTCGACGACCCGCTCCAGGTAGTCCCAGATGTGCTCCTGGCCCGAGAAGGTGCGCGGCCAGTCGGGGTTGGGCGCGAACGAGAACGAGTACAGGTGCGACGGCACGTCGCAGGCGCAGCCCGGGTAGCTGTTGTCCCGCCAGGTGCCGCCCACCGCGCCGGCCCGCTCCAGGACGACGAAGTCGGTGATGCCCTCCCTGCGCAGCCGGACCGCGGCCCCGATGCCGCCGAACCCGGACCCGACCACCGCCACCCGTACGTGTTCACTCCCGGCCATGCCGACGCCTCCCGAGGTACGACTGACTGCGCTGACTCTGCCAGTAACTACTGGCGCAATTGGGAGCGTAGAACAGCCGCGTACTCATGGGTAGGGGTCCGGCGGCGAAAGTTACCGGCAGTACGACACCGGTACGGCGGCGGCGCCCCGGCATAGGCTGCCCCCGTGGCAGACGACGGGGCAGGCAACGGGACGGACGACGTGGCGGGCGGCATGGCGGGCGACGTGGCGGGCGGCATGGCGGACAAGGCCGGGATACGCGAGTACCGCATGGAGGAGCTGGCCAAGGAGGCCGGGATCACCGTCCGCACGGTGCGCTTCTACCGCGAGCGCGGCCTCATCCCGCCCCCGCGCCGCGAGGGCCGCATCGCCTGGTACGACGACCACCACCTGGCGCGCCTGCGCACCATCGCCGCCCTCCTGGAGCGCGGCCACACGCTCCAGGGCATCGCCGAGCTCGCCGAGGCCTTCGAGAACGGCCGCGACGTCGCCGAACTCCTCGGCATCGACGGCCCGTCGGAGGAGACCCCGGTCCGCCTCACCCCGGAGGAGCTGGCGGACCGGTTCGCGGGCCAGGTCACCCCGGAGAACCTGGCCGCCGCGCTCGACCTCGGCTATCTGGGCACCGACGGCGACGAGATCGTGCACATCAGCCACCGCCTCCTCGACGCCTCGGCGGCCCTGGTCCGCAAGGGCGTCCCGCTCGCCGACGTCATGGCGGCGGGCAAGCTCGTGCGCGAACACGCGGACGCGCTCGCGGAGTTGTTCATCACGTTCACGCGCGACCACGCGTCCGAGCGGGCGGAGCTGACCCTGGCCGACCTCCGCCCGCTCGCCAAGGCCGTGGTGGAGGCGGAACTCTCCCTGGCCCTGGACCGACGGCTCAGCCGGCCTTAAGTCCTGGCGGAGCCCTCCGGCTCAGCCGATCGTGACCGGGCGGAACCACCGCGCCTTGTAGAAGTACGACTTGTTCCCGTCCCAGAACAGCTCGTTCCTGGCCTCGGGGAAGTGCCGCAGCGCGGTGTGCGTGGTCTGCTCGTCGTTCTCCGCGACGGTGGTGATCACCTGCCCGGTGTCCGGGTCGGTGGACACGGACTTGGTGCCCCGGACGCTGACCTGCTGCCAGCCCGGGTACTCCGCCTGCGCGCCCTTGCTCGTGTCCCCGTACCACCGCTTGGCGCCGATGTCGTACTGGAACACGGGCGTCCCCGTCGCCACCCACAGCCGGTCGGTGCCGGGCACGAAGCCGAGGTCGTGACCCGCGCCCCACGGCACCTTGGTGCTGAGCGCCGTGTCCTCCTTCAGCTTCGGCTGACCGGGGATGCCTCGGTCGATGCTGTACGCCTTCAGCTGGTCGCCGCCCAGGGCCCACAGGCGCTTGCGGCCCGCGTCCCACTGCACGCCGTGCGCGGCGAGCAGCTTGACGCAGCTGGAGGCCGTCGCGTTCCCGGTGGGGAAGAGACAGACGTTCCGGTCGCTGCGCGCCTCACCGCTCGCCGTGTGGCCGGAGTTGGCGACCGCCACCTCGCCCGTCGGCAGGAGCTCGATGCCGTGCGGGTTGTACGCGTACGGCTCGTCGGGCGTGATCAGCTTGCTGGTCTTCCAGTACGGCTTCTTCGACGGGTACTCCACCACCGCCGCGAAGCCCTTGCCGGTCACCGTGGCGACGTACGTCTTGCCGCCCAGCTTGTAGACCTTGGCCTCGTTCGGGCCCTTGGACCAGTTCTTGGCCGGGTCCAGGTCCTCGTACCCGGAGACCGTGCGCGGGTCGAAGGCCCACTTCACGGCGGCCGGGTCGCGCTTGAAGTCCCACACCGGCTTGGCGGGGTCGAGGACGAGCAGGGCCTGCTGCTGGGTGACGATGACGGGCGGGGTCTCGGCGGCGAGTGCGGCGGGCGCGGCCGGTGCGGCAGGCGCGACGCCGGTGTTCGCCGTGGCCCCCTGGGGCGCCAGGGTCAGCGCGGCGGCGGCCACCGCGACCGCCGCGGACACGGATATGCGTACGGATCTGGACATCACAACCCCCGTGAACGGTTCCTCGGCCGCCGGACGGTCAGACAGGCAGCCACCAACGAGCCTTGTATATACCTCCCTTGACCAAGCGATAGCCACCGGCCGGCCGGTGGACGTCGACCTTGGTGGTCCACCAGGTCTCCTCGAGGCCGCCCTCCGGCACGGTGCTGAGCACCTGGCCGGTGCGCGGATCGTTCCCGACGGCCTTCACCTTGGCCCGGTCGATCAGCTCGTGCCCGGGGTAGTCGCGGACGAACGCGCCCGTCCGCGGCTCGTACTGGAAGACGCCCGCGTTGGTCGTCACCCACAGCCGCCCCTGCCGCCCCGGCCGCCCCGCCACCGGGAACAGGTCGTGCCCGCCCGCCGTCCTGCCCGGCACGGCCACCGGCAGGGCGACGGCGGAGGTCCGCGTCAGCGTGGGCCGCGCGGGCTCCCCGCCGACCTCGTACGTCACCAACTCGTCGTCGCCGAGCGCCCACAGGACGCGGCGTGCCCGGTCCCAGTGCAGTCCGTGCGCGCCCTTCAGCGGCGCCTCCGCGTACCGCGTGGCGTCCGGGCCGCACGAGGCGGCGTAGAGCCGGACCAGGGCGCCGGTGCTGCACGCGACCGCGATGTTGCCGTCGGGCAGGAGCTCGGCGCTGTGCGGGTTGAACAGGTCGTCGCCGGGCCCGATGGCCGCGCCCCAGTAGCGGCGGCCCGACGGATGCTCCACGGCGGCCACGAACCCGAACGACGCCGTCGTCAGGACCAGGGTCCGCCCCCGGTGCCGCCGCGCCTTCGCCTCGCAGGGGTAGACCCAGCTCGCGGCGGGGTCGAGGTCCGCGTAGCGCGGGTCGCCGACGGGCGAGAACTGCCACCGCACCACCGACGGGTCGGCGGCCGGGTCCCACACCCGGCGGCGCGGGTCCAGGACGAGGAGGCGCTTGGTGGCCTGCTCGGTGAGGAGGACGGGGGGTGTACCGACGGGGACGTCATCCCCGGGGGCACCGGTCGCGGCGACGGCGGGCACCGCCCCCGCGGCAGCCACCGCGGCCCCCGCCGCGCCGATCAGCAACCCACGTCTGGACAGACCAGCTGACATGAAGCCCCCTTGCACGACCGGCAGTTGGCGCGCTCGTCATGAACGCGACGCAATCTGCCATGTCGTACGGAGGCGGGACAGTCCCCCGCCGGACTTTTCACCGAGGGTTCGCCCGGAGGGCCTACTCGTAGACGACCGTCACCGGCGCGTGGTCCGACCAGCGCTCCGCGTGCGACGCGGCCCGCTCCACGTACCCCTTGACCGCGCGCTCCACGAGCCTGGGCGTCGCGACGTGGTAGTCGATGCGCCACCCCGTGTCGTTGTCGAAGGCGCGGCCCCGGTAGGACCACCACGAGTAGGGCCCCTCGACGTCCGGGTGCAGGGCGCGCAGGACGTCGCCGTACTCCTCGAAGACCTCGGTCAGCCAGGCGCGCTCCTCGGGCAGGAACCCGGAGTTCTTCTTGTTGCCCTTCCAGTTCTTGAGGTCGGCCTCCTGGTGCGCGATGTTCCAGTCGCCGCACACGAGGACCTCGCGCCCGTCGGCGGCGGCCCGGGCCTTGAGCTCCTTCAGGTACGCCAGGAACTCACCCATGAACCGGATCTTCTCGTCCTGCCGCTCGGTGCCGACCTCCCCGGAGGGCAGGTACAGGCTCGCGACCGTGACACCGGGCAGATCCGCCTCTACGTAGCGCCCGCTCGCGTCGAACTCCTCGGACCCGAAGCCGACCTGCACCCGCTCCGGCTCGCGCCGCGTGTACAGCGAGACACCGGCGCGGCCCTTGGCGGCGGCCGGCGCGTGCGTGACGTGCCACCCCTCCGGGGCACGCACCTCCTGCGGCAGCTGCTCGGGCTCCGCCCGCACCTCCTGGAGGCACAGCACGTCCGCGGCGGTCCCGGCGAGCCACTCCACGAAGCCCTTCTTGGCGGCGGCCCGAAGCCCGTTCACATTCACGCTGGTCACAGTGAGCATCCAGGCACCCTACCGGCACGGTCACGGCCACCCGGCACACTGGAGCCACCCACCGAAGCGCCCGCATAAGGATACGATTCACAGCATGAACATACGTCCGGTCGCCTTCGACCACCCCGACGCCGTCAAGCTCAACGACCGCGTACAGGCGGAGTACGCCGAGCGCTACGGGGACGACGGCGACGCCACGTACCTCGACGCGTCGATGTTCCGGCCGCCGCACGGCCTGTACCTGATCGCGTACGACGCCACGGACGCACCGGTGGCGACGGGCGGCTGGCGCGCGATGGACGAGAACGGCGAGGGCTACGCGGACGGCGACGCCGAGATCAAGCGCATGTACGTCGTGCCGGAGGCCCGCGGGCTCGGCCTCGCCCGCCGCGTCCTGGCCCTCCTGGAGGAGGACGCCCGCGCGGCGGGGCGCACCCGCATGGTCCTGGAGACCGGCGCGAAGCAGCCCGAGGCCATCGCGCTCTACACGTCGAGCGCGTACACGCCGTGCGCCCGCTTCGGCTACTACCGCGACTTCCCTTTGAGCCGCTGCTACGCGAAGCCCCTGAGCTAAGCGCGCGGTTCCTCTTCCGCGGGTGCGTCGTGGCTGGTCGCGCAGTTCCCCGCGCCCCTACGGGGCGCGGTCGCGCCGAGGTCCAGCGAAGCCACCGCTCCCCCGTCGTTACTGAACCGCAGCGTCGCCCCAAGGACCTTCGCCTGCCCCGTGGCAATCGTGAGCCCGAGCCCGAGCCCCGTCTCCCGCGCCCCGGTGCGAAACCGCTGCGGCCCGGACGAAAGGAGCCCCGCCGGAAACCCGTCCCCGCTGTCCCGTACGGACACCACGGCCCCGTCGACCGCCACGACGACCGGCGCGCGGCCGTGCCGCAGGGCGTTGGTGACGAGGTTGGCGAGGACGCGCTCGACCCGCCGCGGATCGGTCTCCACGCGCGCGTCCCGCACGACCCGGACGGTCACCCCTTCCGCGGCGGCGGCCTCGGTCGCCCCCACCTTGGCGACGACCCGGCGCACCAGCGCCCCGAGCTCACAGACCTCGGCCCGCACCTCCTCGCTCGCCGTGTCGAGCCGCGCCACCTCGATGACGTCGTCGACGAGCTCCTGCAGCCGCCGGGCCGACCCCTGCACCAGCTCGGAGGGGCGCCCGGGCGGCAGCAGGCCCGCGGCCGTGACCATCCCGGCGACGGGCGTCCGCAGCTCGTGCGCGATGTTGGCGGTGACCTCCCGCTCGGCCCGCAGGCGCCCGGCGAGCGCGTCGGCCATGGTGTTCACGGCCGACGTGAGCTTGGTGATCTCGTCGTTGCCGCGCAGCGGGAGCCGCGCGGTGAGGTCGCCGTCGGCGATGCGCTGGGCGGTGCCCGCGGACGCGGTGAGCCGCCGCCCGAGCCGGGTGGCGACGAGCAGCCCGGCGACGACGGCGAGCGCCGTGCCGGTGGCGCCGGAGGCCCACAGGATGCGGTCGAGGTCCCGCACGGTCTCGGTCTCGCGCTGGTAGGGCCGCTTCAGGGCGACGATCTCGTCGCGGTACCGGCTGGCGGCCCACAGCTGCGGCAGCCTCCCGCTCCGGTCCAGATAGACGCCCCACTTGCCGGCGCGCACCGCGTCGGCAAGGGGCTTCGGCAGGTCGGGCGGGTCGATCAGGGTGCGGTCGCCGTCGATCCCGGCCGCGTGGTCCTGCACGGCGGTCCGCAGCCGGTCCCCCGCCTGGCTGCGGGCCCCGGCGTACTGGGCGTCGACGGTGCGGTGGTGCACGAGCAGGCCGATCACGACGGACACCACGGCCGCGGTGCCCGCGATGGCGAGGCCGATCTTCGTCCGCAGTCCCATGGCGCGCTCAGAACTCCGGCACCATCAGGCGGATCCCCTGGAACTGCACGTTCACCGCGGCGGGCGGCAGCGCCTCCGGCCTGCTCGGCTCGACGGTGGCCCGCCGGTAGTACGCGGCCGCGTCGTCGCGCTCGGCCCCGCTGAGCGTGAGCGTCGCGTCGTACGGCTCCCGGGCGCAGCCGGGCAGGCACCAGGTGCCGCTGAGCTTCCCGGTGGCCCGCGCGGTGGGCCCGCCCCAGTCCTTCCAGCGCAGCGACGACATCGCGACGTCGTCGGTGATCCCGATGACGGTGGGCCGCTGGAGGGGCTGGGCGAGCGCGTCGGCGACGTACACGGGCCCGCTGATCCGGGACGGCTTGAGCGCGGGCCCCTCGACGTGCAGCCCGTCGTGGTCGGCGCAGCCGCCGGTGAGCGCCGCGGCCAGGGCGGTGCCGCCGACGACGAGGGCGGTCCTCGCGGACCACGGCAGGCTGCACCACATGCATCAAATGTATCGATCGCACCACATCACACATGTGGAGCGCCGCCGGTCCAGCGGCCCGCGCACCCGCCGCCTCAGCCGCTGATCCCCCGCGTCAGCCCGGTGATCGCCTCCCAGGCCGCCTCCCGCGAGCGCGCCCCGATCTCCTGGTACGGGGCGAGCGCCGGGATGTCCCCGGCCCTCGTCAGCTCGGCCCGCACGACGTGCAGGTTCTCCTGTGCGACGCCGAGGTTGGTGAAGTACGCCCGCAGGTAGGGCAGGTGGAAGTCGCAGCCCTCGCGGGGCGTGCCGGGCCCGTAGCCCCCGCCGCACGCGGCGGCCACCATGACCCGCGTCCCCGCGAGGAGGCTCCGCCCGCTGTCCGGGTCGAGGTACGCGCCCGGGAAGGTCACCCGGTCGATCCAGGCCTTCAGCGCGGTGGTGACCGAGAAGTTGTACATGGGGGCGCCGACCAGAAGGGTGTCGGCGGCCCGCAGCTCCTCGATCAGGGGCAGCGTCGCCGCCCACTCCCGCTCCTCCTCGGCGCTCTCCGTCTGCGCGGCCACCTTCTCCATGGGGATGACGCCCTGCCGCTCCACCCGCGTCCCGAGCCGCACGTAGGCCTGCCCGACGAGGGGCACCGGCTCGGCGGCCAGGTCCCGGTACCGGTATCCGGCGTCCCCGTGCCGCGCCCGCCAGCCCTCCGCGTACAGCGCACCGAGCCGGCGGGTGATCCCGGCCCCGTCGGCGCTGGAGTCCAGGTGCAGCAGCGTCGGAACATCCGTGGTCCGCTCGTTGTCGATCATCTTGATCACTCCTGTCACATCCCCCGTGGTTGGGTACGTCGAGGAGCTGACGGAGCGCGCAGAGGAAAGGTGACCGATGGAGAAGCAGACGGGGCTCGCGGACCGCTTCGAGGCCCAGCGGACGCGGCTGCGCGCGGTCGCGTACCGCATGCTCGGCTCCCTGGCCGAGGCGGAGGACGCGGTCCAGGAGACCTGGCTGCGCCTCAGCCGCACGGACGCCGACGACGACGCCGCGGAGATCGACAACCTGCCGGGCTGGCTGACCACGGTCGTCTCCCGCGTCTGCCTCGACATGCTGCGTACGCGTACGTCACGGCGCGAGGAGTTCGTCGGCGGCCAGGTCCCCGACCACATCGGGGGCGCCGCCGCGCACACCCCGGAGGAGGAGGCGGTCCTGGTCGAGTCGGTGGGCCGCGCCCTGCTCGTGGTCCTCGACACGCTGGGCCCCGCCGAGCGCGTCGCCTTCGTCCTGCACGACTCGTTCGCGGTGCCCTTCGACCGGATCGCCCCCGTCGTGGAGCGCTCCACGGTCGCCACGAAGAAGCTGGCGAGCCGCGCCCGCAGCAAGGTGCGGGGCACCCCGGCGCTGCCGGACGCGGAGCTCGACCGGCACCGCCACGTCGTCGAGGCCTTCCTCGCGGCGGCCCGCGGCGGCGACCTCGACGCCCTGCTCGCGGTCCTCGCCCCCGACGTCGTGCGCCGCGCCGACGTCGCGGCCGTCCCCGCGGGCGCCCCGACGGAGATCCACGGCGCCGACGCGGTGGCCCGCGAGACGGTGGTCCTGTCCCGCAACGCCCGCGTCGCGGCCCTGGCCCTCGTCGACGGCGCCCCCGGCATCGTCGTCGCCCCGCGCGGCCGCCTGCTCCTCGCCCTCACGCTCACGGTCGAGTCCGGCCGCGTCACGGCGTACGAAGTCATCGCCGACCAGGCCCGCCTCCAGCGGCTCACCCTGGCCGTCCTCGACGCCTGACCCACCGCGCCCCGGGCCGGCCCCCAGGCCGGCCCCGCCCCGCGCCCCCCCGCGGCTCCTGCCGCCAACGCAAAGATCCCGCCCGATCGAAACGATCGGGCGGGATCTTCATGTGCAGTGGACCTGAGGGGATTTGAACCCCTGGCCCCCTCGATGCGAACGAGGTGCGCTACCGGACTGCGCCACAGGCCCTTGCAACGAGTGAAACTCTAGCATCCCCATCGGGGTGCTCGGAAATCCGTTCCTCGCTGGTCAGCCGAGGCGGCCGACGGAACCTCACGAGGGCGCGCCCGGCGGCCGCGGCTCACTCGTTCGCGGCGCGCGGGCGGCCGTCCGCCCCGGCCTCGTACTGGTCGTACTGGTCGAACAGCGGGGTGCGGCCGCGCTCCCGCGACCGGCGCGCGGAGGCCGCCCGGCGGGCGTCGCTGCGCCCGTCGTCGACGCCGTCGCCCTCGCCGCCCTCAGGACGCTCGGAACGGTCAGAGCGGTCGGGGCGCTCCTGCTGCGCCGCCTCGCGGGCGGCGCGGGATCCGGCGGCCGGTTCGGCGGTGCTCGACCGGGCGGAGCTCCACGTGTCGGGCGCGCCCAGGTCCACGCTGCCGGGGGCGCGCGGGGCGACCGGGGCGGTCACGTACGTCGGCAGGGGCACCGGGACCGGGTCCCAGCTGTCGCCGCGGCCGGGGCCGTGGCGCCGCTCGCGCTGCTGGTCGACCCACTCGGCGTGATCGGTCTGCTCGACGAGGGCGCGCCGGTCGGCGGCGAGCGCCGAGAGGCCGGGGTCGCCCTCCGGGACGGGCTCCTCCGCGGCGGGCTCGGTGCTCTGCTCGTGCCGGTGCGCCTTGCGCTCGCGCAGCCGCCGCGCGGCGGCCTCGGCCCTGCGCCGGTCCATCGTGTACGTGAAGCGCCGCCGCTCCTGGCGGCGCAGGTAGACGATGTACGCGCTCAGGAGCGCCGCGGGCACGGCGGGCGCCCACAGGAAGGGGACGCCGCCGACCGCGGCGACGATCGCGCCGAGCGTGAACCCGAGGAACAGCAGCACCGTCGTGCGCCGGCGGCGGGCGAGGACCTTGGAGCGCCGGGCGCGGGCGGCGGCCTCGGCCGTG
>NZ_JBHYJH010000187.1:0-16549 GCF_042740445.1 Streptomyces sp. NPDC059003
CGATTGCTTTTCGGGGGTGCTAGGGGGCTGGCCCCCTAGTTCGGGAAGGGGCGGGTCTGGGGCGCTCCGCGACGGCTACCCCAGCCGTACCACACCCCCCACCCCCACCTCCCCACCCTCCACCTCAAGCACCCACACCGCATTCGCCCCCTCCCGCACCACAGGCCCCGGCACAAAGAGCGACCGCTGCGGCCCCACCCCCCAATACCGCCCGACACAGAACCCGTTCACCCACACGAACCCCCGCCCCCACCCGGGCAGGGACAGCACCGCGTCCCCGGCCCCCACGACCTCCACCACCCCCCGGTACAACCCGGCCCGCCCCCCACCGGGTGCGCCACCCCCGGGCACCGTGTCCGCCGAGCCGAACGCCCCGAGCGCCACCCCCACCGCCCGCACCCCGTGCAGATACTGCCGCTCGTGCAGCACCCCACCCGTGATCCCCTTGGGCTCCCCCACCCGCGGCCCGTAGTTGACGCGGCCGAGGGACTCCACCCACAGCTCCACCCGCGCGGGCCCCCGCACGGGGACGGGCAGCTCCGCCGCGTCCTCGGTGAGCACCCCGGCCCGCCGCCCGTCGACGTACACGACGGCCCGGTCCCGCAGCCCCCGCACCCGCAGGGGGTGGGGGCCCCGCGGCCCCGGCACGTCGAGCGTGTAGCGGACCAGGCCCCGGTCGACACCGAGCTCCTCGAACGTCGGCGGCACGGCGTGCTCGGTCTCGGCGGTGCCCAGGTGCTCGGCGACGGCGTCGAGGGACACCCAGTCGGTGAGCCGCGCGGACACGGGCGCCGCAAGCGCGGGCGGCGCCGCGGGCACCTCCGGCAGCGGCCCCTCCGCGTACGCCGCGAGCACCTCACGGAACAGCCAGAACTTCTCCGTGGGCCGCCCCGCCTCGTCGATCGGCGCGTCGTAGTCGTACGACGTCACATCGGGTTGGAGCACCCCGTCGTGCAGCGCCCCACCGCCCCGGTTGGCGCCCGCCCACCCGGCGAAGTTCGTGCCGCCGTGCGCCATGTAGACGTTCACCGACGCACCGCACCGCAGGATCTCCCGCAGCGCGTCGGCCGCGTCCCGCGGGTCCCGCACGGTGTGCTCCGCGCCCCAGTGGTCGAACCAGCCGCACCAGAACTCCATGCACATCAACGGCCCCTTGGCCCGGTGCCGGCGCAGCACGTCGAAGCTCTCCCGCGCCTGCGAGCCGAAGTTCACCGTCGCCAGGACCCCGGGCACGCTGCCGCCCGTCAGCATGTGGTCCTCCGGACCGTCCGACGTGCACAGCTCCGCCGTCACCCCGAGCGCGCGCAACAGCTCCGCGAGCCGCCGCAGATACACCTGGTCCGAGCCGTAGCTGCCGTACTCGTTCTCGACCTGCACCAGGATCACCGGGCCGCCCCGGTCGTGCTGCCGCGCCACGACCTGCGGGAGCAGCCGCGCGAACCACCGCTCGACATGCGCCAGATAGCGCTCGTCACGGGTCCGGGCCCGCGCCCCGACCTCACCCGTCAGCCAGTACGGCAGGCCCCCGTTGTCCCACTCGGCGCAGATGTACGGGCCCGGCCGCACGATCGCCCACAGACCCGCCCGGTGCGCGGCGTCCAGGAACCGGCCGAGCGCCGCCACGTCGTGGAACTCCCCGGGACGCGGCTCGTGCACGTTCCACGGGACGTACGTCTCCACGCAGTTGAGCCCCATCGCCCGCAGCATCGCGAGCCGGTGCCCCCACTGCTCCTCGTGCACCCGGAAGTAGTGCAGCGCCCCCGAGAGCACCCGCACCGGCCGCCCGTCGAGCTCGAAGTCGTCCTCGCCCACCCTGAAGCCGTTCATCGCGTCCTCCCCGGCCGATCATGTACGGCAGCCACGATTGCCTCTGGCGGGCGGCACGGTCCATGGACAAAGATCGAGCCCGATTGGACTGGCGGGACCGGCCGGGACCGGTGGGCCCGGCGGGACCGGCGGGGACTCGACACCGGGGTACGAGAGGGGCCGACGCGGATGTACCACACCTGGATGCGGTATTTCACGCCCAGCCCGGTCCACCAGCGCCTCGGCCTGGTGTGCCTCGGCGTCGGCCTGCAGCACGGCACCCTGCCCACCGTGGGACCCCGCACCCTCGACCACCACGTCGCCGTCGTCGTCAGCGCGGGCAGCGGCTGGCTCCGCACCGCCGACGGCCGCCGCAGGCCCGTCACCGCGCCCGCCCTGATCTGGCTCACGCCCGGCGTGCCGCACCACTACGGCGCCGACCCCGAAACCGGCTGGGACGAGTGCTTCGTCGACTTCACCGGGCCCGACGCGGCCACGTACACCGAACTCGGCTACATCGAACCCGACCGGCCCGTCGTCCCCCTCGCCGACGCCGGAGCCGCCCGCGCCGTCGTCAGCCGCGTCGCCCGCGCCGCCCGCCGCGGCAACCCCCTCCTCGAGGTCGAGACCAGCGCCGCCGTCCACGAACTCCTCGTCACCCTGCGCCGCGCCCGCGCCGACATCGCCCCCGACGGCGACCCCGTCCTGCAGTCCCTGGCCCGCGACGCCTTCCAGGCCCTGTCCGTCACCGAACACGCCGCCCGCCACGGCATGACCCCCGCCGAACTGCGCACCGCCGTCCGCCGCGGCGCGGGCTGCAGCCCCAAGGACTACCTCCTCGGCATCCGTCTCGGCCGGGCCAAGGAACTCCTCGCCGCCACCGAACTGCCCGTCGCCGCCGTCGCCCGCCGCGTCGGCTACGACGACCCCGCCTACTTCTCCCGCCTCTTCACCCGCCGCGTCGGCATGGCCCCCGTACGCTTCCGCGAACAGCAGGGCCGCGCCGTGCCCGGCGGCTGGTCCCAGCAGATCCCCGACCCCGAACACCCGCCGATCCTGACGTCCTCGGGAGACCGCGCCGAGGACACGTAGGCTCGCATGCCATGACCACGAACAACCCGGCCGAGCGCACCGACCCCGCCGTACTCGCCGAGCTGTCCCGCCTGCGCGACAGCATCGACAACATCGACGCCGCCGTCGTCCACATGCTCGCCGAACGCTTCAAGTGCACCCAGCAGGTCGGCCACCTCAAGGCCAACCACCACCTGCCCCCCGCCGACCCGGCCCGCGAGTCCCGCCAGATCGCCCGCCTCCGCGAACTCGCCGAGAACGCCAAACTCGACCCGGCCTTCGCCGAGAAGTTCCTCACCTTCATCATCGCGGAGGTAATCCGCCACCACGAAACAATCGCAAACGAAAAGACCTGACCCTGCTGTGGGCGGCTCGTGGTGCCGCCCCCGCTGCGGGCGGCTTGTGGTGCCGCCCCCGCTGTGGGCGGCTGGTCCGCCCAGAGGGCGGAACGGGCGGGCACAGCCCAGGACCACGGCGCCCGCAATCAAGACGCCCGCCCCGACGCACCCCCGGCCAACCAATCCCCCGACCACACAAAGCCTGCGTAAGGCACCATGGCCAGATGCCCGTACTGACGCGCGACGAAGCGCAGACCCGAGCCCAGCTCCTCGACGTCCAGCGGTACGAGATCGCCCTGGATCTCACCACCGGCGAGGAGACCTTCGACTCCCGCACGGTGATCGAGTTCACCGCCGCCGCGGACGGCGACACCTTCGTCGAGCTGAAGCCGGCCCACCTGCGCTCCGTCACGCTCGACGGCGTCCCCCTCGACCCCGAGGACCTCCAGGACAACCGGCTCCCGCTGCGCGCCCTCACGCGCGGCCCGCACGAGCTGCGCGTGGACGCCGCGATGTGCTACTCCCGCACCGGCGAGGGCATGCACCGCTTCACCGACCCCACCGACGGCGAGACCTACCTCTACAGCCAGCTCTGCCTCGACGACGCCCAGCGCGTCTTCCCCGCCTTCGACCAGCCCGACCTCAAGGCCGTCTTCGAGCTGACCGTCACCGCCCCCACGACCTGGACGGTGCTCGCCAACGGCATCACCGAGCACACCGGCGGCGGCACCTGGAAGGCCGCCCCGACGCCCCTGCTCTCGACGTACCTGGTCGCCGTCGCCGCGGGCCCCTGGCACTCCGTGCGCACCGAGCACCGCGGCCTGCCCTTCGGCCTCCACTGCCGCCGCTCCCTCGCACCCCACCTGGACGCCGACGCCGACGAACTCCTCGACATCACCCGCGCCTGCTTCGACCGCTACCACGAGAAGTTCGCCGAGCCCTACCCGTTCGACTCCTACGACCAGGCGTTCGTCCCCGAGTTCAACGCCGGAGCCATGGAGAACCCGGGCCTGGTCACGTTCCGCGACGAGTTCGTCTTCCGCTCCGCCGTCACCGACACCCAGCGCCAGACCCGCGCCATGGTCGTCGCCCACGAGATGGCCCACATGTGGTTCGGCGACCTCGTGACCCTCAAGTGGTGGGACGACATCTGGCTGAACGAGTCCTTCGCCGAGTACATGGGCTACCAGACCACCGCCGAAGCCACCCGCTTCACCGGCACCTGGACCGACTTCGGCGTCACCAGGAAGCCCTGGGGCTACGACGCCGACCAGCGCCCCTCCACGCACCCCGTCGCCCCCGACCCGGACGCCGTGCCCGACACCGCGTCCGCCATGCTCAACTTCGACGGCATCTCGTACGCCAAGGGCGCGAGCGCGCTGCGGCAGCTCGTCGCCTGGCTCGGCGAGAAGGACTTCCTCGCCGGGATCAACACCCACTTCGCGCGCCACAAGTTCGCCAACGCCACCCTCGCCGACTTCATCGACAGCCTCGCCTCCGCCACGGACCGCGACGTCCACGCATGGGCCGAGTCCTGGCTGCGCACGACCGGCGTCGACACGTTCACCCCGACCGTCACCCACAGCGGACGCGAGTGGACCCTCACCCTCGGCCGCGACGGCAGCCGCCCCCACCGCGTCGCCGTCGGCGTCTTCGACCGCGACCTGTCCGACGGCCGCACCCTCGTGCTGCGCGAGCGCTACGAGACCGACGTGCCCGAACAGGACACCCCCGCCCCGCGCGACGGCGGCAGGCCCGCCCTCGTCGTCCCCAACGACCACGACCTCACCTACGCCAAGATCCGCCTCGACGACGTCTCCCAAGAGACCGTCCTGCGCTCCCTGTCCGGCGTCCCCGACCCGCTCACCCGCGCCGTCCTGTGGAACGCGCTGCGCGACATGGTCCGCGACGGCGACCTCGACCCCGCCGCCTACCTCCAGGCCGCCCGCGCCCACCTGCCCGCCGAGACCGACCTGGCCCTCGTCTCCGGCGTCCTCACCTTCGCGGGCACCGTCATCGCCGACTGCTACACCCCGGCCGCCGCCCGCACCGCCGCCCTCGCCACCCTCGACGCCCTGTGCCGCGACGTGATCCGCCGCACCGAGGACGGCACCCACCCCGGCCTCAGGCTCATCGCCGTACGCGGCCTCATCGACGCCGCCACCCAGGCCGAGCCGCTCAGCACCTGGCTCGCCCAGGGCGCCGTGCCCGGCGGGCCCGAGCTCGACCCCGAGCTGCGCTGGCGCGTCCTCGCCCGGCTCGCCGTGCTCGGCGAGGCCGACGAGGACGCCATCGCCGCCGAACTGCGCCGCGACCCCAGCGCCACCGGCCGGGAAGGCGCCGCCCGCTGCCGCGCCGCCCTGCCCGACGCCGCCGCCAAACAGCGCGCCTGGGACGCCATGTTCACCGCCGACGACCTGTCGAACTACCTGTTCACCGCCACCGCCCAGGGCTTCTGGCAGCCCGAGCAGGAAGACCTGGTACGGCCCTACGTACGGCGCTACTTCGACGCCGCCGCCGACCTCGCCGCCCGCCGCGGACCCGCCATCGCCGACGCCGCGGGCCGCCACGCCTTCCCGCTGCACGCCGTCGACGACGACACGCTGCGCCTCGGCGAGCAGTGCCTGGCCCGCACCGACCTCACCCCCGCCCTGCGCCGCAGGCTCGCCGACCAACTCGACGACCTGGCACGGGCGCTGCGGGTCCGCCGCAAGGCCGAGCACGGCTGAGTCCGCACACGGTACGACCCCGGGCCTAGGACCGATTCCCTAGGCCCGGGTCGTCCCTGACGACGATCCGGAGGGCCCCTCCGGCTGCCTAGGGTCAAAGCCGAAACACACCCTGGATCCAAGGAGCCCCCGTGATCGTCGTCACCGGCGCCACCGGCAACGTAGGCCGCGCCCTCGTCCACCAGCTCACCGCCGCCGGCGCCCCCGTCCGCGCCCTCACCCGCGACCCGCAGCGCGCCGACCTGCCCGCCGCGGCCGACGTCACCCCCCTCGTCGTGACGCCCGACCCCGCCGACATGACCGCCCAGTTCGACGGCGCCAAAGAACTCTTCCTGCACGTCGCCGCACCCGGCGACCACACCGCCGCGTTCCTCGCCGCCGCCCGCACCGCAGGCGTCGAACACGTCGTCGCCCTGTCGACCATAGCCGTCGAGGACGGCCCCGAAGCCGACAGCTTCATCCACACCATGCACCGCAAACTGGAACAGGACGTCCGCGACAGCGGCCTCGACTGGACCTTCCTGCGACCCGGCGTCTTCAGCACCAACTCCCTGCAGTGGGCCTGGCAGATCAAGCAGAGCGACACCGTACGCGGCCCCTTCGCCAACGGCGTGTCCACCCCCATCCACGAGGCCGACATCGCCGCCGTCGCCCGCCACGCCCTCCAGGAGCGCCACCACGGCATCGCCCACGCCCTGACCGGACCCGCCCCCATCACGAATGAGCAGCAGATCGCCGCCATCGGCGAAGCCATCGGCCGCCCCCTCACCTACGCGGAGATCCCGCCCGAGGAGGTCGTACCGGAGATGTTCCCGATCATCCCCGCCGAGATGGTGCCCTACTTCATCAAGGCACTCGCCGCCACCGTCGACGCGGACCCGCCGCTCACCGCCACCGTCGAAAAGGTCACCGGCACCCCGGCCCGCACCTTCGCCCAGTGGGCACGCGACCACTCGGGGGACTACCTCGCATAAAGCCCGTCGGAGGGGGAGCCGGGGGCGGAGCCCCCAGTTACCACTTTCGGGTTCCGAAAACTGTCTCCCCGGGCACGGCAACCCCATCCGATACAGGGTGTTCCCATGAGCACCCCGCCACCCCTCGCCGGAGGCACCCAAGGCCCCCAAGAACTCCGGCCGTTGGTGGCCGCCGTCCTCGACGCGCTGCAAGCCGGCGCAGCCGCCCGCGGCGGGCCCCTCCCACGCGGGGGGCCCACCGCCGTCGCCGACCACGTCCGCACGACGGCCGGAGACCTCCTGCCCCCGCACGGCGCGGGCGCCGACACCGCCCTGCGCAGCCTCGTCCACGCCGTGACCGCAGGCGCCGCCGACCCCGCCGACCCCCTGTGCGCCGCCCACCTGCACTGCCCGCCCCTCGCCCTCGCCGCGGCCGCCGACCTCGCCGCCTCCGCGCTCAACCCCTCCCTCGACTCCTGGGACCAGGCCCCCGCCGCCTCCGCCCTCGAAGCGCTCCTCACCACCACCGTCGCCACCGAAGTCCACGGCGGCGGCGACGCCCTCGTCACCACCGGCGGCACCGAGTCCAACCAACTCGCCCTGCTCCTCGCCCGCGAGAAAGCCGCCGCCCACGGCCACCCCCTGCGCGTACTCACCGGCGCCAACGCCCACCACTCCCTGCACCGCGCCGCCTGGCTCCTCGGCCTGCCCGAACCCGTCACCGTGCCCGCACCCCGCGGCACCCTCGACCCCGCCGCGCTCGACGAGACCCTCACCCACCTCGCCGACGAGCCCGGCGACACCCTCGTCACCGCCACCGCGGGCACCACCGACGCCGGCCTCATCGACCCGCTCACCGACATCGCCGACGTGTGCGCCACCCACCGCGCCCGCCTGCACATCGACGCCGCGTACGGCGGCGGACTGCTGTTCAGCGACACCCACCGCGCCAAGCTCCACGGCCTCGACCGCGCCGACAGCGTCACCCTCGACCTGCACAAACTCGGCTGGCAGCCCGCCGCAGCCGGACTCCTCACCGTCCGCGACCCCGCCGACACCACCGCACTCGACCACCGCGCCGACTACCTCAACGCCGACGACGACACCGAAGCGGGCCTGCCCGACCTCCTCGGCCGCTCCCTGCGCACCACACGCCGCCCCGACGCCCTGAAGATCGCCGTCACGCTCAAGGCACTCGGCCGCACCGGCCTCGGCGCCCTCGTCGACCACGTCTGCGCCCGCGCCCGCGCGTTCGCCGACCTCGTCGCCGCCCACCCCCGCTTCGAACTCCACGCCAAGCCCGCCATCAGCACCGTCCTGTTCCGGCCCACCGACGCCGACGACGACCACATCGCGCACGTACGCAGACAGCTCCTCACCGACGGCACCGCCGTCCTCGGCCGCGCCGAACTCGAAGGCCGCCGCTGGCTCAAGGCCACCCTCCTCAACCCGCACACCACCACCGACGACCTCACCCGCCTCCTCGCCCTCGTGGAAGGAACCACCCCCCGATGACCGACACCCCCCAGGCACCCACCACCCCCGAAGACCCCCACGACCTGGTCGGCATCGGCATCGGCCCGTTCAACCTCTCCCTCGCCGCCCTCGCCCAGCCCCTCGGCGCACGCGGCGACCTCGACGCCGCCTTCTACGAACAGCGCCCGTCCTTCCACTGGCACCCCGGACTCCTCATCGACGGCGCCACCCTGCAAGTCCCCTTCCTCGCCGACCTCGTGACCCTCGCCGACCCCGCGAGCCCCTGGTCGTTCCTCAGCTACCTCAAGACCCGCGAACGCCTCTTCCCCTTCTACTTCGCCGAGCGCTTCCACATCCAGCGCGCCGAGTACGACGCCTACTGCCGCTGGGTCAGCGACCAGCTCCCCGGACTGCACTACGGCCACCAGATCGACGCCGTCCGCTGGAACCCCGAACGCGCCCTGTTCGAAGTGGACTTCACCCAGCTCGACGCCGACGGCGAAGCCGAAGCCCTCGGCCGCACCCACGCCAAGAACATCGCCCTCGGCGTCGGCACCGCCCCCTACATCCCCGAACCCCTCAAACCCCTCGCCGACGCCCCCACCGTCCCCGTCATCCACTCCGCCGACTACCTGCTGCACCGCGACCGCTTCCTCGCCGCCGACCACATCACCGTCATCGGCTCAGGACAGTCCGGCGCCGAAATCTTCCTCGACCTCCTCAAGCACCGCCCCGCGGGCGCCGAGAAACTCCACTGGCTCGCCCGCACCCCCGCCTTCGCCCCCATGGAGTACTCCAAGCTCGGCCTGGAACACTTCACCCCCGACTACACCCGCTACTTCCACGCCCTGCCCGAACCCGTACGCGACCGCCTCGTCCACCACCAGTGGCAGCTCCACAAAGGCATCGACGCCGGCACCATCGCCGCCATCCACGACGAGCTCTACCAGCGCACCCTCCACGGCGGCTGGCCCGACGCCGTCCTCACCCCCGGCGTCGCCGTCCGCACCGCGGGCCGCGTCGCCACCACCCGCGTCGAACTCCACCTCGAACACACCGAGGAAGGCACCCGCTCCCGCATCACCACCGACGCCGTCATCCTCGCCACCGGCTACCGCGAACGCCCCCTCGACCAGCTCCTCGCCGGACTCGACCCCTACCTGCGCCGCGACAGCGCCGAACGCCCCCGCATCGACGAGAACTACCGCCTCGTCCTCGACCCCACTATCACCCGCACCGGCAGCAACGTCTACGTCCAGAACGCCGAACGCCACACCCACGGCGTCGGCGCCCCCGACCTCGGACTCGCCGCCTGGCGCAGCGCCACCATCCTCAACGCCCTCACCGGCACCACCCCCTACCCCCTGCCCGACCGCACCGCGTTCACCAGCTTCGGCCTCCAGGAACAGACGGGCCGCGCCACCCCCGGAACCCCCGGGGAGCAGCGCGGCACCCTCGTACGCCTGAAGAACTGACCACCACGGCCACCAGCTACAGCTACAGCTTCGGCTTCGGCTACGGCTTCGGTGCCCGGGACGACGCCCGCAGGCCGGACAGCTCGGCCAGCGCACCCACCGGCGCCACCACCCGCCCCGACCGCGGACACGACCACACGGCCACACTCCCGACCACCCGCGCGTCCAACGGATGCCCCAGCGGATGGTCGGGGCACTCCGGCCACGTCGCCGGCAGCAACTGCGCCGCCAGCGCCTCCACCGCCCAGTCCTTCACCTGCTCCGCGAGATCCGCCACCTGCTCCGCCGTACTCGACCACGGGGCGACCGACACCCCCACCCCCGAACCGTCGGACTCGTACAGCATCACCAGCGGCTCCCCGTCGAAGTCCAACTCCTCACGGACGACGGGCTGCACCGCGCACGTGGCCGACAGATCACGCCGGACGACGGCCAACGCCGCGGAAAGATCCTCGTTCATGACATGAGGCTATATCGGGGGTGTCCCCGCAATATCGGGGGCTTCCTCGCGTCCTCGCACCCTCAGAACACTGGCACACCCTCACGGGTCAGCCGCCAGCCCACCGACGCGAAACCGGCAGGATCGACCGTGCCCTTCGCCTTCACCCACGAGATGATCGTGTTCCGGATCTCCTCCGAGTTCGACCACACCTGTTTCGCACCCGCCACATGCGGGAAATTGCCGCCCCCACTCGCCCGGTAATTGTTCACCGCGAGCACGAACTCCGCCTTCGGATCCAACTCCTTGCCCTCAAAGCGCAGATCCACGATCCGCGCACCCACCGGCTTCGCGATGTCCACGTCGTACGTCACGCCGTACAGCGCGTCATAGTTGTAATCCGGCGTACTGTTCGCATTCGTCAACTTCGCCGGATCCACCGGCGCCCCCGGGGCCGTCTGCACGTAATAGCGCGCCGAGAACTCCAGATAGTCCTTCAGCTGCGCACCCGTGATCAGCCGCGCCTCCAGCGTGTTCTCGAACGGATACAGACCCGCCGCATCCCGGATCGTCACCTCACCCGCCGGAATCCGCGCCGTCCGCGAGAAACACGACGCCTGCGAAAGAACCGGCAGCTTCGCGTACGCACCACCCGCAAGCGCCGCCTTCACCGTCTCCACCTGCACATGACTGATCAGATCGATGATCGGCACATCCTTGTACGGGCCCTCGGCCGTGCTCATCGCCTCCGTGGAGGTGCCGATGACCTGATTGACGTACGCCACGACCTTCTTGTGCTCATCCCCGAGCAGCCGCGTGATCCGCCGGTCCTCCGCCGCCGTATTGGAGTTCAGGACCTTCGCGCCCACCTTCTCCACCCGCCAGCGGCCCTTCGACCACACGAGATCGAAGTCGAACAGCGTCAGACGCTGACCCCACTTCAACGGCTCCGACAGAACGACCTTCTTGCCCGTCGCCTTGTTCTCCACCACATACTCGGGAATCTCCGTGTGCGCGTGCCCCACGAGAATCGCGTCGATCCCCGGCACCTGCTCCGCCACCAGCGCCGCCGCGTTCTCGACGTACGGCAGCTGATCCCCGTACGACGACGTCCCGCTCGACCCCGAATGCGCCGACACGATCACCACGTCCGCGCCCATCGACCGCAGCTTCGGCACCCACTTCGCCGCCTGCTCCTCAAGGCCGGGGAACACCATCTTCCCCCGCACGTTCGCCCTGTCCCAGATCGCGATCCCCGGATTCGTCAGCCCGAGCACCGCCACCCTCACATCACGACCGTGCGGCGTCCGCAGCCGGTGCATGCTGTACGGCGCGAACGCCGGCCGCCGCGTCTTCGCGTCCAACGCGTTCGCACCGAGCAGCGGAAAGTCACACTGCTCCTCGAACTTCCGCAGCACCGGAATGCCGTAATTGAACTCATGATTACCGAGCGCCGCCGCGTCATAACCGATCGCGTTCATCGCCTGCGCCATCGGATGCACCGGACCGCGCTCGGCCGTGATCGGATCGACCTTCGCGTAGTAGTACGACAGCTGCGTGCCCTGAATCGTGTCGCCCGCGTCGATGAGCAGCGTATTGCCGCGGCCCTTCTCCGCACGGACCGCACGCACCAGCGTGGAGATCTTCGCCAGGCCCACATCGTTGTGGTCCTTGTCGTCGAACTCCTTGTCCGTGAAGTAATCCCAGTTGAAGACATTCCCGTGCAGATCGGTCGTGCCCATCACCGTGAACGAGTACCGCTTCGGCCGCTTGCCCGGCCGCGCGGCCGCCTCGGCCGACGGCGCCACCGCCGCGCCCGCAAGGGCCACCCCCACGCCCGTAGCGGCGGACCCGCCCAGGAACTTCCTGCGGTTCAACGGCATCTCGAACTCCTCCAACGCGACTCACAGCGACGTACAAAAGCAGTAACGCGCGTAGATTCTGACCCGTCCGCAAGGCCCGCGACAGACCCGCCAGGTTTCGATCCGATGACTGTCCCGCGCCCACCCGCAGTGCGACAGTGACCCCATGACCACCCAAGAGCCGGAGAACAGCGTCGCCCACGCCACCGCCCACGCCCCGCGCGTAGCGGTCCGCGGAGAAGCCCACCTCGAAGTCGACCCCGAAATCGCCCGCATCGGCATCACCGTCAGCGCCCGCGGCACCGACCGCCACACCGCACTCACCGACCTCACCCGCCGCAACACCACCGTCATCGACCTCGTCAAAACCTACGGCGACGCCGTCGAACGCCTCGAAACCGGCGCCTTCTCCATCACCCCCGAACTCACCAAACGCGGCAAAGGCGAACGCGTCCGCACCTACCACGGCCGCGTCCACATCCACGCCGAACTCACCGACTTCACCGCACTCGGCGAACTCACAACCCGCATCGCCGACTTGGACCTCACCAGCATCGACGGACCCTGGTGGTCCCTGCGCCCCACCTCACCCGCCCACCGCCGCGCCCGCCAGGAAGCCGTCAAGGAAGCCGTCCAACGCGCCCGCGAATACGCCGAAGCCCTCGGCACCACCCTCGCCGCCCTCATCGACATCGCCGACATCGGCGCCGACAACGCCCCCTACCCGCCCTACCCCGCCGCACCCGGCATGGCCCGCGCCGCCTACGGCGGAGCCACCCCCGAAATCGCCGCCCCCCTCGACCTCGAACCCCAACGCCAGTCCGTCTACGCCCAGGTCAACGCCCGCTTCACCATCAACCCACCGCAACTCTGAGAGCCGCGGCGGCCGACCCCCGCAACCATCGCAACTGTGACCACCCCGCACCCTCTTGACCCGAGAGCGACCCCCACGGGCGCTCATCAGAGCAAGCCCCCGCACACTTCAACACTTGTCAAGAGCCCTTCATCCAAAGGTTGTTGAGTAGTCACGCCCAACCAATCCACTACCGGTCAGTAAGGCCTAGTGTCGACACATGCGCCGAGCAAAAATCGTTTGCACCCTGGGGCCCGCCACCGACACCTACGACCAGATCAAGGCCCTGGTCGAAGCCGGAATGGACGTGGCACGCTTCAACCTCAGCCACGGCACCTACGCCGACCACGAGGAGCGCTACCAGCGCGTGCGCAAGGCCGCCGACGAGACCGGCCGCAGCGTCGGCATCCTCGCCGACCTTCAAGGCCCGAAGATCCGCCTCGGCCGCTTCCGCGAAGGCCCCGTACTTCTCGAACGGAACGACACCTTCACCATCACCGTCGAACCCGACGTCGAAGGCGACCGCCAACACTGCGGCACCACCTACGCCGGCCTCGCCACCGACGTCACCCCCGGCGAACGCATCCTCGTCGACGACGGCAAAGTCACCCTCGAAGTCACCGACGTCGACGGCCCCCGCGTCACCACCACCGTCATCGAAGGCGGCATGGTCTCCGACCACAAAGGCCTCAACCTCCCCGGAGTCGCCGTCTCCGTCCCCGCCCTCTCCGACAAGGACGAAGCCGACCTCCGCTGGGCGCTCCGCACCGGCTTCGACATCATCGCCCTGTCCTTCGTACGCAGCGGCCGCGACATCGACGACGTCCACCGCATCATGGACGAGGAACACCGACGCCTCCCCGTCATCGCCAAGGTGGAGAAACCCCAAGCCGTCGACGCCATCGACGACATCGTCGCCGCCTTCGACGGCATCATGGTCGCCCGCGGCGACCTCGGCGTGGAAATGCCCCTGGAACAAGTCCCCATCGTCCAGAAGCGCGCCATCAAACTCGCCAAACGCAACGCCAAACCGGTCATCGTCGCCACCCAGATGCTCGACTCGATGATCGACAACTCCCGCCCCACGCGCGCCGAGGCCAGCGACGTCGCGAACGCCGTCATCGACGGCACCGACGCCGTGATGCTCTCCGGCGAGACCAGCGTCGGCAAATACCCCGTCGAAACGGTCCGCACCATGGCCCGCATCGTCGAAGCGGCAGAAGAAGACATCCTCGCCAAGGGCCTGCCCCCTCTCACAGAGCGCAGCAAACCCCGCACCCAAGGCGGCGCCGTCGCCCGAGCCGCCGCCGAAATCGGCGACTTCCTCGGCGCGAAGTTCCTGGTCGCCTTCACCCAGTCCGGCGACACGGTGCGCCGCCTCTCGCGCTACCGCTCGCCGATCCCCCTTCTCGCCTTCACCCCCGACGCGGCCACCCGCTCCCAGCTCAACCTCACGTGGGGCGTCGAAACGTTCCTGGGCCCCCACGTCGACTCCACCGACGCCATGGTCGACCAGGTCGACGAGCACCTGCTGAAGATCGGCCGCTGCCAGAAGGGCGACACGGTCGTCATCACGGCGGGCTCCCCGCCCGGAGTCTCCGGCTCCACGAACCTGGTGCGCGTGCACCACATCGGCGAGGACGACACACCCAAGTAGCCACAGCCCACGGGGGACCGGGGGGCCGCTCTTACGGGGGGAGCGGCCCTCCGGTCACGTGTCAGTACTTCTTCCCGACGTGGACGTCCATGAGGGCGACGGAGGCCTTGCGGGCGATGGATATGTTGAACGGATCGCTGCCCCGGGCGAGGCTCGTCCACCCGACGCCGACCTTGTCGAGGGTGTCGGTGAACAGTTTCCGGATGTCGTCGGACTTGTTGGTGAAGAAGTACCGGGGGTACTCGTAGCGCTTGCGTTCGCCGCCGACGAGCCGTGTGGTCCAGTTGGTGATACGACATCCGTCGGAGTGGATGAGCCCCCGGATGAATTCCCAGGGATGGGAGTCGACGATGTCCTGTTGCCAGGATTCGAGAGCGATCTTGCGTTCGTGCTTCTTGCCCGGGCCGTGCTGAGGGAAGAGGCACCACAGGTGGTTCGAGTAGACCTTGACGTTGCTGCAGCCTGTCCTGCGGACGCGGCAGACGGAGTTGTCCGGGAACACGGCGCGCATCGCCTGCTCGCAGAGGTCCATGAGCCCGGCCCACGATTCGGTGCAGGTGATCATGAGGCTGGGCACGCGGTGCCCGGAGTACTGAATGATGTGCCCGTCTCCGAGGTAGAGGCCGAGCAGGTACGCATACGCCGCCTCATCGAGAGCGGCACCATCACAGAGCGGGCACTTTGGCTCGTGTCTTCCGGGGCATTCTCCGCGTTTGGCGCGGTCCATGTGCCACCAATAGCCAATCGTGCCGACCGGCACATTCAGCTGGCGCGCGACCTCGGCGTTCTTTGCCCCGCCGCGTAAGAGCGTCAGCGCCTTTTGTCGCACCTCTGTGCCGTGGAAGTTCATGCGACTACCCTGCGCGACTGATCGCAGCTGCGCGTGGCAAGAGGCGGATGTTCACGAGAACGGGAACATCCACTTCTTGAGGTCGACCTTGGAATCGAAGGAAAAGTGCCCCAGGTGGGATTCGAACCCACACTGTCCGCTGTTTGAGAGCGGCCTCTCTAACCAGTTGGAGTACTGGGGCCTTAGAAAGGAAGGGTTACCCTGCCCCCTCGCGTCACCACCTTACCGCAGCTAGGTAGGCTCTTGGGAAGCAGATCTGCCCCTAACGAGGAGCTCCCGTGACCGCCCCCGAGTCGCCCAAGGCCGTAGAGACGCCCGACGATGACAAGTCGCACGTCCCGCCGCTGACGACCCGTGTCGTCATCGCCGAGGACGAGGCCCTCATCCGGCTCGACCTCAAAGAGATGCTGGAGGAAGAGGGCTACACCGTCGTGGGTGAGGCCGGTGACGGTGAGACGGCGATCGAGCTCGCCCGTGAGCACAAGCCGGACCTGGTGATCCTGGACGTGAAGATGCCCGTCCTCGACGGGATCTCCGCGGCGGAGAAGATCGCGGGGGAGTCCATCGCCCCGGTCCTGATGCTCACCGCGTTCTCGCAGCGCGACCTGGTGGAGCGCGCCCGGGACGCGGGCGCGATGGCGTACCTGGTGAAGCCGTTCAGCAAGAGCGACGTCGTGCCGGCGATCGAGATGGCGGTGTCGCGGTTCACGGAGCTGAAGACGCTGGAGAAGGAGGTCGCGGACCTCACGCAGCGCCTGGAGACCCGGAAGCTGGTGGACCGGGCGAAGTCGATCCTGCAGACGGAGTACGGCCTGACGGAGCCGGCGGCGTTCCGCTGGATCCAGAAGACGTCGATGGACCGTCGTCTGTCGATGCAGCAGGTGGCGGAGGCGGTCATCGAGGACGCGGAGGAGAAGAAGGCGGCGAAGGGCTGACCGGGGCCCCGGGCCCCGTAGGGGCGCGGGGAACTGCGCGCCCGGCCCCCACCGGCGGAAGGCCGGATCAAGATCGCGAAGAGGGCGGTCACCCCGACATCGGGG
>NZ_JBHYJH010000188.1:0-4701 GCF_042740445.1 Streptomyces sp. NPDC059003
GGGGCGGAGCCCCAGTTCGGGAAGGGGCGGGTCTGGGGCGCCACCCGCGAGGGCCAGCTACCGCACCCCCACCCCCCGCACGACCTCCTGCTTCACCGACCCACCCCGGTCGTCCCCGACGGACGCCCGGAAAGAGATGGCCGCCGCGTCCTGCGGCACCCTCAGCTTGCCGGTCCAGGAATTCCTGGAACGCTCCAGGGCGACCGCGGTCCACGAGGCCCCGTCGTCGTAGGACACCTCAAGGGACGCCGCCCCGATGCGCCCCGTGCCGGCCGCGCCCTTCACGTACTCGGCGAAGATCCCGACCGGCACGGCCCGCCCGCCGCGGACGTCGCCGTACAGGTCCGTCGGGACGTCGAAGCCGAGGTTGAGCACGGGGAGGAAGGTCGCGCGGTCGGCGGGGGTGCGGGCGGAGCGGACGGTCCACTCCGAGTGGGCCCTGGTGGCGAGGCGCCAGCGGGAGGGGGCGAGGGTCGTGTCGGTCTCGACCTTGTAGGTGCGCTCCTCGGGGGCGGCGTCCCACACGTACACGCCCGAGCTGGTCTTCCGCTCGACGAGCTCGCCGTCGGCGTAGACGGCGGTGGTCTGGGTCATGGAGTCGTCGCTCCACACGTCGCCGAAGCCGGTGTGGTCGGGGCCCGAGTCGCCCCAGCCGGGTGTGTTGAAGGCGAGGTCGTCGCCGGTGCGCTGCTGGCCCCAGCCGAGGCCGGTGCCGAGCCACGGGTGCCAGACGGGCTTGAACCAGTCGAGGGCGGCGCGCTTGCCGGGGCGGTAGCCGACCAGGCCGCCGCGCTGTTCGAGGGAGGTGGGGCCGGACTGGACGGACTCGTGCCAGAGGCGGCCCCTGCCCGCCGCGACGTAGTCGGTCCGCTCGGCCGGGTACGCGATCCGCTCGGGGAAGCCGAGGCCGACGCGGAAGGTGTCGGTGAGGGAGTAGCGGAACTCACCGCCGGGAGTGGGGGTGCGGGACGGGGCGTGGAACTTGGCCGCCAGCACGGCGAGTTCGCGCGCGGACGGGGCGTAGGTGAGGTCCTTCGACGGGATCGAGCCGGTGTGGCCGTGCTCCAGGTCGTAGACGTAGGGCGTGTACGTGGTGCCGGTCGACTCCAGGGACCGGCCCGCGCGCGCCGCGGCCCGCAGCTTCGCGCCGTCCGCCGCGTTCACCGTGGCGATCTGCAGCGGCCGGTCCTCGTTGTCGTCGGTGCCGAACCAGGCGTTGAGGCGGCCCGGCGCGTCGTCGGTGACGTACAGGGCCTTGGCGCCCGCGGCCTGCGCGGCCCGCGCGAGGTCGGGGGGTGCGGGCTGGTTCGCGGCGCCGGTGCGGCGGACGACGACCGCCTTGCCCCGTACGTTCTTTCCTTCGTACGCCGACGGGGAGCCGTCGCCCGCGTCGATCAGCTTCAGGCGGGTGCGGCCCTCGGTGAGGGTGCCGCCGGGCTGGGCCACGGCCGCGCCCGCGTCGAGGCCCTTGACGTCGACGAGCGGCTTGCCGAGCCGCCAGACCGTGCGGTACTCGAAGCGGCCCCGCGCCACCTTCGCGGTGGGCGCCGCGAAGACGCTGTCGTACTTCACCGGGACCTGCGCCGCGCCCTGGTAGGCGGAGCCGTTCGCGGTGCGGTCGAACTCCATGACCAGTTGGCGGGTCTCGGAGCGGCGCGGGACCTCGGCCGTGATCTCCTTCAGCTTCCGGGCGTCCAGGGTCACTTCGCGGTCGCGGTCCAGGGTCACCTCGGGCGCGGCCAGGAAGCCGAGGCCGAGGGAGTCCTTGCCGTGGCTGCCGCGTACGTCGAGGAAGGTGGAGAGGGCGTAGGCCCCCGGCTTGAGGCGGAGTTTCAGCTCGCCGGACGCGCCGACGGCGGCCGGGTAGGCCTCGCCGTCCTTCACCAGCGGCTGCACGGCCAGGTCCGCGGCGCTCGCGGCGCCGTCACGGTCCTTGACGCGCACGGTGAGCGTGTACCGCTCCTCCTCCTTGACCAGGCCGAACGCGGTGCGTGCGAGCTGCTTGCCGCCCGCGCTCGCGACGACGGCGCCACTGGTCCGCCCGACGGGGGCGTGCGCGCCGTCGCCGGTCACGGTGGTGGAGGCGGTGCCGTGCGCGGGCACGGTGAGCTTGCGGTCGGCGAGCGCGACCACTCCGTCGGCGGCGCCTTCGGCCGACAGGGTCAACTCGGCCGGTTCGGCTGAGGTGTTGGTGTACGTGATCTCGCGGGTGACCGGCTTGTTCGCGTCGTACGGCCAGGCGTAGAAGCCGAAGTCGGCGGCTCCCGTCGCGGTGACCTTCGCGTCGATCGCGGACGGCACGTCGACACGTCCGGCGCCGAGCTCGTACGCGGACGCGTCGAGCCGGTGGGACGTCGACATCAGGGCGTCCTTGAGCTGCCCTCCGGTCCAGTCCGGGTGCTGTTCGGCGAGCAGGGCGGCGACGCCCGCGACGTGCGGGGTCGCCATCGACGTACCGCTCATGGAGGTGTAGTAGCCGTCACCGGCGGCGAGTTGGGAGCGGGCGGCGAGAATGTCCACGCCGGGGGCGGACACGTCGGGCTTGAGCGCGTTGTCGCCGTGGCGGGGGCCCTGGCTGGTGAAGTACGCGGCCTTGTCGGCGGCGTCGACGGCGCCGACGGTCAGCGCGGAGTCCGCCGCGGCGGGCGAGCCGATCGACGAGGGGGCGCCGGTGTTGCCCGCCGCGATGACGAACAGCGCGCCGGTCTCCCGGGAGAGGCGGTTCACGGCGGCGGCCATCGGGTCGGTGCCGTCGCTCGGCTCCGCCGAACCGAGGCTCATGGACACGATCCTGGCGTCCACGTCCTTGGCGGCCCACTCCATTCCGGCGATGATCTGCGACTCGCTGCCGAAGCCCTCGTCGCTGAGCACCTTGCCGACGGCGAGCTCCGCGCCGGGCGCGACGCCCTTCTCCTTGCCGTCCGACGCGGTGCCGCTGCCGCCGACGGTCGACGTGACGTGCGTGCCGTGGCCGTCGCGGTCGGCGACCTCCTGGCCGGGGATGAAGCTCCTGGTCGCGCCGACGCGGCCCGTCAGGTCGGGGTGCGTGGCGTCGACACCGGTGTCGAGGACCGCCACCTTCACGCCCTTGCCGGTGAGCCCGGCCTCCCAGACCTTCGGGGTGCCGATCTGGGCGTTGCTCTCGGCCATGTCGGCCTCGACGCGGCCGTCGAGCCAGACCTTCGCGATCCCGTCGGCGAAGCGGGCGCCGCCGTCCGCGGAGGTGATGTCCCGCCAGAACGCGGTGCCGGGGGCGGCCTTGAGGGCGGTGCCGCGGATGCTGGGGAGGGCGCGGGTCTTGGTGGCGCCACGGAGGGTGCCGCCGCTCCCGGCGTCGTTCTTCTTGTTCTTCTCGTACGTGACGATGACCGGCGTCGCGGCCTTGGCTCCCCGGCCGACGCCCTGGCGTATCAGCTCCGTCACGTCGAAGAGCCGCTTGTCCAGGGCTCCCGCACGCAGATACGGGCGGGCCTCGTCCGGTACGACGGTGACGTGGCCGTCGCTGACCTCGGTGCGGACGGCACCGTGCGCGCCGCGCGGGCGGTCCACGGTCACGGTCCGCCTGCCGCCGCCGAGCGGGGTGACGGTGACCTTGTCGCCGGTGATGAGGGTGACGGTGCGCGGGGCGGTCTTGGGGGGCTCGGCGGTCTGGCGGGGGCTGCGTGCGTCGTCGGCCGCGGCGGGCGTGGCGGTGGCGGTGGCGGTCAGTCCGGCCGGGAGCAGGGTGAGGGTGAGTCCGGCGGTCAGGAGTCGGAGTCCGGCTCTTCGGGGGCGCTGCATGAAGCCTGCCTCTCCTCGACGGTGCGTCGGTGCGTCGGCGGTGCGTCGGCACGACCAGGTGCGGATGGTGTCCGCGTGCTGCGAGAAGTGTCAGTCCGCTTGTGTTGCGGGAGAGTTGCGCGGAGCTGGCGGGAAGCTGCCAGGGCGGCTTTCCGCCAGCCCGGGTCTCCGCAAGAATGTGGGCGGCCAAGAGCACGCGGCTTTCCACGGGTTTCCACGGGGGCGTTGATGGACGACGGTCTGGTGCAGTTCACGACAGACGACGGTGCGCGGGTGGTCGTCGCCGACGTCGACGACGCGTCGGGGGCGCGGCTCGTCTCGCGCGGCGACGGGCCCGCGCAGGCCGCCCGCACCTTCGAGGCGTCCCTGGACGGCGCCCGCGCGGCCGCCGACTCGGCGCTGCGCGTGTTCCGCGACGGCACGCTCAGACCGGACGCCGTGGAGATCGAGTTCGGCGTACGGATGACAGCGGAGGCCGGGGCGGTCCTGGTGAAGGGCTCGGCGGAGGGGCATCTGCTGGTACGGCTGTCGTGGTCTCCGGAACGGCCCACCGGCGGGGGCGCCGGTGCTGGCGGGGGCGCCTCGGCGGGGGAATCGGCCGGGGTGACCGGCCCGGTCCCGCCGACCGACGGCGCTCACCACGCGGGTACGGGGGCGGATACGGCTGCCGCGGCGACGGCGACGGCGGGGGCAACTGGGCGCGGTACGGCGGGCGGTATCGCTCCGCCCGCCGGCACGGACGCGGGCGCCGGAACGGCGGCACCCGCCGCGGCAGCCGAGCCGACCGCAACGAACCACGCTGCGCCACCCGCGTGCCCAGGCGCGAACGCCGACGTGACGACACCGGCCGGGGCGTCCGAGCCCGATCCGCCGGGCGGCGTCGCTACCTCTGTCCACGCGCACGCGGGCGCCGGAACGGCA
>NZ_JBHYJH010000188.1:4800-16448 GCF_042740445.1 Streptomyces sp. NPDC059003
AACACCCGCCGCGACGGCCCGGCCGACCGCGGCGAGCAGCGCTGCGCCGCCCGCGAGTACGGGCGCGAACGCCGACATGACGGCACCGGCCGTCGCGGCCGAGCCCGGTGCGCCAGGTGATGTCGCTACCCCTGTCCACGCGCACGCGGGCGCCGGAACGGCAACACCCGCCGCGACGGCCCGGCCGACCGCGGCGAGCAGCGCTGCGCCGCCCGCGGGCACGGGCGTGAACGCCGACGCGGGGGCCCTACCCGGAAGTGTCGTCCCCAACCAGCCGGCCTCATCGGCCGCTTCGGACAGTGGGACCCGCTCGGGCGCAGGCGCACGCACAGCGCCGGACAGGCCCCTCGGAGCCGCCACTCCCCACGGGACAGCCCCGCCTGCCGCGCCGCGCGGCGCCGTCGTCACCGCGTTCGCCGATGCGCCACCGGTCGTTCTCTCCCGTACCCCGGAGGCCGGCCCCGTCTCATGATGAGCAGTGCGTCCTGGCACGCCCGTGTGGAGTGCGGCCGCGACACCGGTGCGGGGTTCCTCGTGTCGGATCGGCACGTCCTGACGTGCGCGCACGTCGTACGGGACCGCGCCGCGTCGGCGGTCGCCGTGTCCTTCCCGCACCGCAAGGACCTGGGCACGGTGGCCGCCGCCGTCGGCGCGCACGGCGGCTGGGGCGGCCGCGGCGACGACCCGGGCGACCTCGCCGTCCTCGAACTCGACCACCCGGTGCCGATCGCGCCCGCAGGGTTCGCGCCGCCCGACCACGCGTACACCGAGCCCCGGCCGCGGCTCGTCGCGTACGGCTTCCCGCGCGGGTACGAGGAGGGCACCATCGCCGAGTACCGCGCCACCGCCGCCCAGTTGATCGCCGACGAGTGGATCCAGCTGGAGGCCTGGAACGCGCACGGGCAGCCCCTCGCGCCCGGCTTCAGCGGCGCCGCGGTGGCCCTCGCGGACAGCGGGCTCGTCGTCGGCATGGTCTCCGCGGTGGCCGGGACGGCCGGCGTGCGCAACGGCCGGATGCTGCCCGCGCCCGTCATGGCCCGCTACTGGCCCCGGCTCGCCGAGCTGATCCCGGCCCCCGGCCCGGAGCGCCCGGCCCGGCAGCGGCTGCGGGACCTCGTGGAGCGGGCGGAGAACGAGCTGGAGAAGGAGGCGGGGGCCGCGCTCGCGGGCGCGCCGGAGCGGCTGTACCTCGACGCGGTCGGGCCGCTCGGCCCGCCCGTGCCGCCGGGCGGCTTCGCGTCGCTGTGGTCGGCGGCCTGGTACGTGCTGTGGGAGGTGGACGTGCCCGGCGCCGTGGAGCGGTTCGCGGACCGCCTGGCCGCGCTGGTCGACGTACCCCCCGCGCCGCGTACGCCCCACGAAGCGCCCCCTGCGTCACCGGGAGGCGCGCCCTCCTGGTCGCCCATCCTCGTCGAGCTTGCCCGCAGCGGCGCCGGTGGTGACCAGGTGCTCGTCGAGGTGTCCGCGAGCCGCGAGGGGCGCCGCCACCCCGTGGGCTCGCGCACGCTCGCGCGCGGCCAGGTGCGGCCGTACGTCCAGGAGCGCATCGAGGAGGCCTTCGGGCAACTCTCCTCGGACGCCGAGGAGCTGATCGCCTTCGTACTGCCCCGCGAGTGGCTGAACGAGCCCGTGGCCCACTGGGAGCGCAGCGCCGACGACCCGACCCCGCTCGGCTGCTCGTACCCGCTCGTCGTCACCGACAGGGCCCGGCGTGCGGGCGGCCTGCGGCACCAGCTCGCCCGCAAGTGGGAGCGGCTCGACGGCAAGGCCACGACGGCGGTGCACCGCGTCGAGTGCGACGCCGACGAGCGGCCGAACAAGCTGCGCTTCCGGCTGCGCCGCGACGAGGCCGACCTGGCGGGCTTCCCCGCACCCCCGAAGTCGGCCCGCCTGAAACCCCACTTCGACGTGTCCTTGAACGCCCCCGCGCCGGTCCTGCTGTGGCCGCGGGTGGGGTGCGAGCACGGGCAGGGGGGCGAGCGGGGTGCGGAGGGCGTACGGACGCCCGGGGCGGAGAGCGTACATACGCCCGGCGCGGCGGGCGGACCCTGCGGCGGCCCCCGGCCCGGAGCCGCGCCCTGCTACGGATCCGTCTTCCTCGACGCGCTCGCCGCCCACCTCTCCCGCCTGCCGCCCGCCGAGCTCCCCCGGCACGTCCTGGCGCTGCGCGAGAGCGCCGACGCCGCCGACGAACCCGAACGGCACTGGGCGCGGGACATCCAGCTCCTGTGGGACGACCCGCGCTGCTTCCCGGACGCCGCTGCCGCCCCGTCGCGCTCCCCCGTCGCCTGACCGCCCGCACCCTACGGAGATCGCCATGTCCCTGTGGCCCGTCTACACCGGCTCCGGCGAGCCGCACGACGGCATCGAGCAGCTGCCGCCCCCACCCCCGTGGCGCGCCTTCGACGGCGGCCCGGTGCTCGCGGCCCCGGCGCCGGGCGCCGGGACGACGTCACCGGACCGCGCGCACCGCGCCCGCACCTACCGCGCCACCGACGAGTGCGTCCAACTCGTCAACGCCGCCCTGTACCTGCGCCGCCCCCTCCTGGTGACGGGCCCGCCGGGCAGCGGCAAGTCGAGCCTCGCGTACGCGGTGGCACGCGAGCTCGGGCTCGGCCCGGTGCTCCGCTGGAACATCACGAGCCGCAGCACCCTGCACGACGGGCTCTACCAGTACGACCCGCTGTCGCGCCTGTACGCGGCCGGACGCGCCGCCGACACCGCGCCGGCGGACCCGGCGAGGGAACGGGCCGACGACCGCGCGGGCGTCGAGGACCATCTGCGCCTCGGCCCGCTCGGCACCGCCCTGCTGCCCTACGCCCGCCCCCGCGCCCTGCTCATCGACGAGATCGACAAGAGCGACCTGGACCTGCCCAACGACCTCCTGAACGTCCTGGAGGAGGGCCAGTACGAGATCCCCGAGCTGGTGCGGATCGCCCGGCACACCCCGACGGCGGCGCTGCTCACCGCCGACGCGTCCGCGCCGGTGCCCGTCGAGCACGGCCGGGTGCGCTGCCGGGCCTTCCCGTTCGTGGTCCTCACCAGCAACGGCGAGCGCGAGTTCCCGCCCGCCTTCCTGCGCCGCTGCGTCACGCTGCGCCTGCGCCAGCCGCACGGCGACCACCTGGAGCAGATCGTCCGGGCCCACCTGGGCGAACCCGACGCGTACGCACGCGAGCTGATCGCCGGTTTCCTTCAGCGCGGCAGCGGTGGCGAGCTCGCCACCGACCAGCTCCTCAACGCCATCTACCTCACGGGCGCGGCCGGCATCGAGGCGTCGTCCCGCGACGACCTCGCGCGCCTGCTCATGCCGTACCTGAGCGAGGACGCGAGCCGCGCGGCCACGGACCAGGGGTCCGATGCCACCTTCTGACCCCTCCCCGGCGCGCGACCGGCCCGGCGGCTCCCCCGTCGACCGGCTCACCGCCGTGCTCGCCGCGGCGGGCGGCACGGCTGGCCCGTCCGCCGACGAGCTCGCCGAACTGGTGTGGCTGGCCCGGCACATGGGCCCGGCCGGGCGGCCCTCGTCGCCCTCTTCTCCGTCTTCGCACTCGGACACGGGCATCCCCGTCGACGTACCGCCGCCACCGCCACCGCTCCCGCGCCCGGCCGCGCAGGGCCCCGCGCGGCCCGTGCCGCCCGCCGGGCCCGGCCGCGTACCGCTGCGCCTGCCCGCGGAGCCGTCCTCGCGCCCCGACGAGCGGTCCGGCGAGCGCCCCGCCGAGCCATCCGGCGGCGCCGACGGCACCGCGCTGCGCGTACCCGTGCCCCCGATGATCCCCCACCCGCTCCCCCTCCAGCGCGCCCTGCGCCCCCTCGGCCGCCGCGTGCCCGCGCCCGACCGGAGCGTCCTCGACGAGGGGGCCACCGCGCACCGCATCGCCGCGCTCGGCGCGCACCCGCGCGCCTGGCTGCCGGTGCTGCGGCCCGCCGACGAGCGCTGGCTGCGGCTCTCCCTCGTGTACGACGACGGGCCCACGATGCCGGTGTGGCGGCCGCTGGTGCGCGAACTGCACACCGCGCTCGCGCAGTCGGGCCTGTTCCGCACGGTGGAGCTGCACCGCGCGGCACCCGACGGGACGGTGCCGCCACGCGCGGCGGAGGTGCCCGCGACCGGCCGCGCCGTCACGCTCGTCGTCAGCGACTGCATGGGCCCGCAGTGGCGCCCCGGCGCGGCGGGCCGCCGCTGGTACCGGACGCTGCGCCGCTGGGCGGGCCACATGCCGCTGGCCGTCCTGCAGCCGCTGCCCGAACGGCTCTGGCCCACGACGGCGCTGCCCGCCGCGCCGGGGCTCCTCACCGCGCCGCACGCCGCGGCCCCCTCGACCGCCCTGGACTTCTCCCCGTACGACGGCCACGTCCCGCCCTCCGGGGCGGTGCCGGTCCCCGTCCTGGAGGTCGCTCCGACGTGGCTGGCCCACTGGGCGACGCTGGTCGCGTCCGGCGCCCAAGTGCCGGGTGCGGCGGCCTGGTTGGGGCCCTCGCCCGCCCGCACCGACGACGGCACGCCCCGCGAGGACGTCGCGCTGCTCTCCCCCGAGGAACTGGTCCTGCGCTTCCGCTCGACGGCGTCCCCGGAGGCGTTCCGCCTCGCCGGTCATCTGGCCGTGGGCAGGCCCCATCTGCCGGTGATGCGGCTCGTCCACGCGGCCGTGTCGCGGCAACCGCGTCCGCAGCACCTCGCGGAGGTCGTGCTGAGCGGCATGCTCACGGGGGTGCCGGGCGGGGCGCCCGGGGCGTATGCCTTCCGGGACGGGGTGCGGGAGGTCCTCCTCGGTACGCTGCCGCGCTCGGCGCGCGGGCGGACGCGGCAACTGCTCGCGCGGGTGGGTGGGTTGATCGACGAGCGGGCGGGGGTGGCGCCCGGGGTGCTGCGGGCCGTCGCCGGCGGGACCGCGGGGGGCGGGGAGCCGTTCGCGGAGGTGAGCGAGGAGAGCGTGCGGCGGCTCGGCGGGGAGCGGCGGCGGCTGTTCGCAGGGCGCTACCAGCTGTTGCACCGCCCTTCGTCCACGGGCGAGTGGGTGGCGCAGGACACGCGGAACGGCGACGCGAAGGTGCTGATCCGCATGTACTCGGACCGCACGCGGGCGCGGGCCGACGTCCCCGGGAACGCCCGGCTGCTCAGCCGGATCCGCCACTCCGGGGTGGCCGCCGTCCTGGACCACGGCATAGACGGTGCCATTCCCTACGTGGTGCAGGAGTTCGTGCCCGGAAGCACGCTGGAGCAGGTGCTGCGGGACGAGCCGGAGAGCCTGACCGCCGAGCGGCTCACCACCATGGTCCCGCGCATCGCCGGGGCCGTGGCCGCCCTGCACGACAGCGGGCTCACGCACGGCGCCCTCGACCCCAAACACGTCGTGATCACGCCTGGCGGTCCCGTGCTGACGGTGCTGGGGGTGACGCCGCTCGGCACGGGGACGCGGGCGGATGACCTGCGGGCGCTTGGCGACCTCGTACACGCGGTGGGCGAGCCCCTGGAGAACGTGCGGCTGCCCGAGTGGCTGCTTGAGGAGCTGGGTACGGCCGTCGCGGACCTCTCGTCGGACGACGCGGACCATCAGGCCCGGGGGCTCGACCGGCTGCGTGGTCTAGTGCCGCCGGAACCCCGCCGCTACTTGCTCCTCGGCCCCGTCCGCGTGGGCCAGGGCGACGCCCCACTGGCCACCGGCTCCCCCCGCGAACAGGCCATGCTCTGCATGCTCCTGCTCCGCGACGGCGGCCTCGTCGCCGTCGACGAGCTGATCGACGGCATCTGGGACGCCCCCGCGCCGCCCGCCGCACGCCGCCTCGTCAGCACGTACGCCTCCCGCCTGCGCAACGCGCTCGGCCCGAACTCCGTACGACGGCACACCGGCGACGGATACGCCCTGCCCCTCGACCTCGTCCACGGCTACGCCGACGTCGACGTCCTCCGCTTCCGGGACCTGGCCGCCGCGGTCGAACGCGCCCACGAGGAGGGCGACCTCGACCGCCAGCACGAACTCGCCGCGTCCGCTCTCTCCTTGTGGCGCGGCGACCCGCTGGAGGGCGTGCCGGGACCCGCCGCCCGCGCGGTGCGCGCGGAGCTGCACACCCTGCGGCAGACCTTGCTGAGGAGGACCGCCGACGCCACGACGTCCCTCTCCTTCGCGTTCGCCGCCCGCCCCGGCTGGCAGGCCGACACCCTGATGAAGCTGAGCCAGGCCGTGTCGGAGCTGCTGGTCCAAGGGGGCGCCGGGGCCGAGCAGTTCGAGCTGCTGCCGCGCGAGCGCGGCTGGGACGCCGCCGTCAGCGCGGACGTGCCCATGGGGCCGCTCCTGACTGCGATCCTGAGGGAACTCCCCTCCCTCGTCCGCAGGTTCAACCGCCTCGGCCTGGTCGTCGGCGTCGACGTGCGCCCGCCCTCCGCGCTGCCGCTGCCGGACGACCACGCCACCGTCGTCGTTCCCCGCGCCCTGCGCGACACGGTGGACGACCCCCGGTTCCAGCCCTTCCCCGGCACCGACACCTGGTACTGCCAGATCCCGGCCGCGCCGAGCCCCGCCGACGACTCCCTGCGGGCCGTCCTCGCCCGCGCCGACGCGGTCATCTTCGGCTTCGACGGCACCCTCACCCGCCTCTACGCCCCCGGCAAGGCCCGCGACGCCGCGCTGCGGCTGCTCTCGCTGGTCGTACAGGAGCGGGACCCCGAGGACGCGCTGGGCGGGCGGCCGGTGCCGCGGGCCGGGGGCACGTCCGAGTTCGTGCACCCGCTGGACGTGCTGCGGGCGTTCGCCGACGAGGGCTCCCTCACCGTCGGCCTGCACGACCAGCTGGACCGGATCGAGCGGCAGGCCGTGTACGGCGCGCGGCCGACGGCCCACTCCGACACCGTCGTACGCCTGCTGCGGGGCCGCCCCCGGCGCCGGCGCCTGGCCGTCGTCACCGACACCGCGCTGCGCGCCGTCGCGACGTACGTGACGACGCACGGGCTCGACATCCCGGCCGACCACATCCACTGCCGCACCGCCGACGGCCTCGCGCACCTGCTGCCCGACCCCGAACCCCTGCGCCGCATCCTGCGGCGGCTCGACACCACCGCCGAGCGCAGCGTCATGATCGGCTCCACCGTCGCGGAAGCCACCGCCGCCCGCGCCCTGGACCTGCCCTTCATCGGGTACGCCCCCGACGACCGCGCCCGCGAACGCCTCACCGCCGCCGGTGCCCGGCACACCGTGAGCTCGCTGGCCCGGATCGCCGACGCCGTGCGCGGCGGCTGAGCCGTCAGGCCTGCGGATCCCTGGCGTCGTACCGCAGGAAGGCCCGCCAGCGCGTGAGGAGCAGGCCCACCGCAAGGACGCACGCGGCGCCGCCGCCGACGATCGCCACCCGGGGCGAGGTCAGGTCGCCGACCGTCCCGGCCATGAAGTCGCCGAGCCGGGGCCCGCCCGCCACGACGACGATGAACACGCCCTGCAGACGGCCCCGCATCGCGTCCGGCGTGGCCGCCTGGAGCATGGTGCTGCGGAACACCATCGAGACGGTGTCGGCGGCGCCCGCGAGGGCCAGGAAGACCAGGCCGAGCCAGAGGTTGCGGGTGAGGCCGAAGACGGCGATCGCGGTGCCCCAGGCCGCCACGGACAGGGCGATGGCGAGCCCGTGCCGCCGGATGCGGCCGAGCCAGCCGGAGAAGACGCTGCCGAGCAGCGCGCCCACCGCGGGCGCGGCCGCGAGCAGGCCCGCCGTCTTCGCGTCGCCGCCGTACCAGACCACGGCGATCGCGGGGAACAGGGCGCGGGGGTGTGCGAGCACCATCGCGCACATGTCGGTGAAGAAGGTCATGCGGAGGTTGGGGCGGGTGGCGAGGAAGCGCAGGCCGTCGGCGACGGAGGCGCGCCGCCGCTTGCCGTCCGCAGCGGGCTCGGCCCCGTCCCTGCCGCCGTCGCCGTCGCCGTCGCCGGGCAGCATGGCCGGGAGGCGCCACATCGCGTACAGCGCCGCCGTGAACGCCACCGCGTCGATGGCGTACGCCGACTGATAGCCCCACAGGCCCACGAGCAGGCCGCCGAGCATCGGGCCGACCGTGGTGCCGGACGTCGTGGTCAGGGACGTGAGGGCGTTGGCTGCGGGGAGCTGCTCGGGCGGCAGGAGACGGGGGATCATCGACGTGCGGGCCGGAGAGTTCAGGGCGCCGCACATGGCCTGGAGCGCGACCACGGTGTACAGGAACCACACGTGGTGGAAGCCGATGAACGCGGCGGCCGCGAGGGCGAAGGACAGGGCGCACAGGCCCGCCGCCGAGTAGAGGCCGAGCTTGCGGCGGTCGACGGTGTCGGCGATCGCGCCGCCGTACAGGCCGAAGACGACGAGCGGGACGAGCGAGCACAGGCCGACGAGGCCGACCGAGAAGCTGGAGCCCGTGATGTCGTACACCTGGAGCGACACCGCGAGCGCGGTCATGGCCTGGCCGACCCAGGAGACGGTGTTGCCGATCCACAGGCGCCGGTAGTCGGCGGACGTCCGCAGCGGGGTCAGGTCGGCGAGGATGCGGCGCTTGGCGGGCGACGGCTCCGAGGGGGCGGATATCTCGGGTTCGTCGGTGGCGTCGTCAGTAGCGTCGTCCGTGGATGTTCGTGTCACACGGGATGCTAACCGACGGGCCGTTCCGGCCCGTCCTGCTTTTTTGCGGACCAGGCGCGGGGTGCCGATCGAGCGGGGTGCCGGGGGCGGCAGCCCCTGGCACGAGGGAACCACCCGTGCGGCGGCACCCCACCCGGCCCACCCCAGCGCGCGCCCCACCACGACCCCCCACACGATGCCAGTGGGGACCGCCACCCCGGCGCCCCGCAACGGTCTGTGCTCTCGGGAGGATCCGCCATGACCGTCAGCCTGGAAGCGCTGCGCCGCTGCCATATCGCCGTCGACCTGGGCGCCGCCCGCACCCGGGTGTTCGTGAAGGGCGCGGGCCTCGTCGTCGACGAGCCGAGCTGCGCCGCCGTGAACACCCGCACGGGCGCGCTGATCGCGGTCGGCCAGTTCGCGGAGCAGATGACGGGCCGTACGCCCTCGTACATCCGCGTCGTGCGCCCCGTGTCCGGCGGCACGGTCGTGGACATCGAGATGTGCCAGCGCATGCTGCGCCATCTGCTCGGCGAGAAGCTGCGCCGCACCCTGCGCCGCAAGCCGCGCCTGCGCGCCGCCGCCTGCACCCCGCACGAGGCGGACCCGCTCGCCCAGCGCGCCGCCGTCGAGACGATGGTGGGGCTCGGCGCGCGGCGCGTGGAGCTGGTCGACACGCTCATCGCGGCGGCGGTCGGCTGCGGGCTTCCCGTGGAGCGGGCCGAGGCGACGATGATCCTGGTGTGCGGGGCCGCCACCACGCAGGTCGCGGTCCTGTCCCTCGGCTCGATCGTGACCGCCGAGCGGATTCCCGTGGGCGGCGAGGCCATCGACCACGCGATCGTGCAGCACCTGCGCCACCAGCACGAGCTGATGCTGCCCTCCCAGTCGGTACGCCCCCTGCAGCTCGCCCTGAGCGGCAACGGCCTGACGACGCACGGCCCGGAGTCGACGGAGATCCACGGCAGGGACGTGGCGACGGGCCTCGCCCGCTCGGTCCAGGTGGACACGGCCGCGGTGCGCGACGCGATCCACACCCCGCTCACCGCCGTGCTCGACGGCATCGGCAAGGTCCTGCGCGACTGCCCGCCGGACCTGGTGGCCGACCTCGCCGACCGCGGGATCATGATGGTCGGCGGCAGCGCGCTGCTCCCCGGCCTCGACCAGATGCTGCGGGACGCCACGGGCATGCCGGTGAACATCGCGGAGCGGCCCGACGTGTGCGCGGTGCTCGGCCTCGGTGCGATGCTGGAGGGCAAGATCCAACCGCTGGTGCTCAACCCCCTGGCGGGCTGAGCCGAGCGCAGCAGACGGGGAGTACGCCGCCGCCATGACCCAGGACGTCAGCGGACCCGATGACGGCGAAGCCGGTGACGGCGGAGCCGATGGCGGTGGAACCGATGGCGGTGGCGGGCCCGACAAGGGGGTCGCGCTGCCGCCGCTGCTCGACGCCGTCCTGAGCGTCGGCGCGGAGCTCGAACTGCCCGCGACGCTCCAGCACATCGTGGACAGCGCGGCGGAGCTGACCGGTGCCCGGCACGGTGTCCTGCGGGTCGTGGACCCGGAGGGCGGCGGCAGGGTCGAGGCGTTCACCACGGGCACGCCCGCCCCGGCCGCGGAGCCGGGTGCGCGGGGCGGCGAGGGCGAGACCCTGAGCGTCCCCGTGCACGTCCAGGAGCAGGAGTTCGGCCGCCTGCACCTCACGCGCGAGCCGGGCGGCGCCTTCACGGACGCGGACCTCGGCCTGCTGCGGGTCCTCGCGAGCCAGGCGGGCATCGCCATCGGCAACGCCCGCCTGTACGAGGCGGCCCGCCAGCGCGAGCGCTGGATCGAGGGCGCGGCGGCCGTCACCACGGCCCTGCTCACCGGCGAGGCGGCGGCCGACGCGCTGATGACGGTGGCTCAGCAGGCCCGGCTCCTCGCGGACGCGGCGGCGGGCGTGATCCTCCAGCCGACGCAGGAGGGCGGCATGCGGATCGTGGCGGCGGCGACGGACGGCGGCCCGCGCTCCCCCGCCGCGGCCCCGGGCGCGGAAGGGGGCCGCAGGCGGCATCCGGCCGCCGCCGCGCAGAACGACCTCATCGGCACCACCATCGAGCCCGGCAGCGCGGTCCTGAAGCAACTGCTCGGCGGTGAGCCGGTGTTCATCGAGGACTCCGCGACCGACCCGCGCATGACCACGCGCGTGCGCACCCGTTTCGGGCCGAGCATGATGCTGCCGCTCCAGGCGGGCGGGCGGCTCATCGGTACGCTCGCGCTGCCGCGCCGCCGCGGTGAGCGCCCGTACACCGCCGTCGAACGGCTGCTCGCCACCCAGTTCGCCTCGCAGGCGGCGCTGGCGCTCGTCCTCGCCGACGCGCAGCAGTCCCGGGAGCGGCTCGCGGTGTTCGAGGACCGCGACCGCATCGCGCGCGACCTGCACGACCTGGTCGTCCAGCGGCTTTTCGCGACCGGCATGATGCTGGAGTCGACGCGGCGCAGGGCCACGTCGGCGCCGGTGCAGTCGGCGCTCGACCAGGCCGTGGACGAGCTGGAGTCCACCATCCAGGAGGTGCGCACGGCGATCTTCGCGCTCCAGCAGCCGCCCGCCGACGCGCCGACCACCTTCCGGGGGAAGGTGCTCAAGGAGACGGCGGGGGCGGCGGCGGTGCTCGGGGTGCAGCCGTCGGTGCACTTCGCCGGGGCGGTGGACGCGCGGGTCTCGGAGGCGGTGGGGGGTCATCTTCTTGCGGCGCTGCGGCGGGCGCTTGCCGCGGTGTCGCGGCGGGCTGGCGTTTCGCGGGTGGATGTGGCTGTTGACTCGCGGGCCGTTCTGCCGGATGGGCGTACGGGGGTGCGGCTTGTCGTCTTCGACGACGGCGAAACGGATGGGGTCACCCCCGGCACGACGGTCACGTGGCAGTCCCCCCTGTAACTGGGGGCTCCGCCCCCAGACCCCCTCCTCTCCGCGCTCCGCGCTCGTCCTCAAACGCCGGACGGGCTGATTCGGGGGGGGGGGCGCCCGCGCCCGCCGGGCGGGCGGCGGCCCGCCCCCCCGCCCCCCCCCCCCACCGCGCACCAGGGGGACGGGG
>NZ_JBHYJH010000189.1:0-16288 GCF_042740445.1 Streptomyces sp. NPDC059003
CCGGACGGGGCGCGGCCGCTGCCGGAATGGGACCTGCTGGTGTGCGACGAGTTCCACCACACCGAAACCTCGCAGGTATGGGGACGCATCAACGAGCAGCACTTGGTGCCCGCGCGGCACCGGCTGTCGATGACGGCCACCCCTCGGCTGTTGGGGGCGGTGCGCTGGGATGAGCAGGGGCGGCTGCAGGCGAGTGATCCGGTCGTGCGGCTGTCGGAGCGCAGGCACGGGCCGGTCGCCTACCGGCTGGGGCTGCGGGAGGCGCAGCGGCGGGGGAAGCTCGCGCACAGTCCGGTGGTGGCGGCCGAGGTCGACGAGGCGCGGCTGCGTGAGCTCGTGGCGGCGCGGGGGCGGGCTGATGCGGGGGTGCGGGCGGAGCTCCTCACGGCGTCGCTGGGGGCCGTGTTGCGGGCCGCGGGCCGGGTGGGGTGCCGTCGGCTGCTGACCTACCACTCCACCGTGGCTGGAGCGCGCGCGGCCGCGGCTTCGCTGGGGCAGCTGGCGTGGGTGTTGCATGGGCAAGGGACCTCGGCGCCGCGGCGGGTGTGGGCGGTGGCCCTGCACGAAGGCACTCCGGCCAAGGAGCGGCAGCGGGCCTTGAAGGCGCTGGCGGCGGGCACGGACCTGCGGGGGCGGCCGGTGGACCTGGCCGTCGTCTGCTCGGCGCGGCTGCTGGTGGAGGGTGTCGATGTCCCGGCCGTCGATGCCGTCGCCCTGGTCGACCCGCGCGCCGCGCAGGGCGACCTCCTACAGATCGCCGGACGCGCCGTCCGCTACGACTGGGGGAATCCGGAGAAGGTCGCATCCATCATCGTGCCCGTCCTTCACCTGGCACAGGCCGCGGACGACACACTCGTCGGACCGGACTGGGTGCCGGTGATCAACATGCTGCGCGCGCTGGAGTCCTACGAACCCGACTACGCCGACCGCGCAGACGAGGAGCCGGAGGGGCCGCAGGAGGCCGTGCGGCGGGTGGAGCGCGCGGGGCGCAGCAGCAGCCGCGGCCCGCACCGCGTGCAGCCGCCCAAGGAGGCGCGCCAGCGGGCCGAGGAACGCGCGCGCGAGCTCCAGCAGATGCTGACCCTCACCCGGCAGCGGTCCGCGGCCGTGGTCGCGGACTGGCTGAAGATCACCGTGCTGTCCGACCCCGTCGCCGCCGACACCGAACGCCTCATGCGGGCTGTTGCCGCCTACCACCAACGCACGGGGCACCTGCGCGTGCCGGTGGACTGGCACGAAACCTTCCCCGTGGACTACACCCGGGTGCCTCTGCTCAAGAAGAAAAGCGAGGAGCAGCAGGAGCTGCTGCCTGAGCTCGCGGGACGGCAGGAGCGGGCACAGGAACAGCAACACGAGCCCGACCAGGATCGGGCCGAAGGACTGGGTCAGGAGCAGGCGGAAGGACAGGACGGGGAGCGGGCCGAGGGGCAGGAAGAGGAGCAGGGGAAGGAGTCGGCGGAGCAGCAGGGGCTGGCTGCAGGGCCAGGGGTCGTGGTGGTCCGGCTGGGCTGGGAGCTGGAACGGGCACGCAGGCAGTGGCGCCGCGACCGCGACGACCTCCGCGCTCTCGTCGCCGAACACGGCCCCGAAGAAGGCCTGGAGGTCTGGCAGGGGCGGCCGCGGCGGGTGCCTGGGGACCTGGCCGCCCTGCTGGGCGAATACGGGTTCGTGTGGGAACCCCGGGCCTCAGCCCGCCAGCTCCTGGTCGAAGCCGCACGCGAGTACGCGCACCGGTACGGGCACCTCCTGCCCGGCATCGAGGAGACCATCAGCGTCGACGGGCAGGCGGTGCGGATTGGGAGACTGCTCAGCGAATGCCGCAGGCCCTCCTGGGGCGCCCGGGACGAGGAACGTGAAGTCGCCCGGGTGCTGGACGGGCTCGGGGTGTGGCGGGTGAGGGACGGGGCGCTCTGGAACGCGGGCTGGGAACGCAAGCTCGTCCTCCTGGAAGCCTTCCATGCCGAGGGCGGACGCCGCGGGGAGCTTCTGGCTGGGGAGCGTGTCTTCCGAGGGGACGATCTCGGTAAGTGGCTGTGCGACCAACACCGCAGGTGGCCCCGGCTGCGGGACGAGCAGCGCGCGGCACTCCTCGAACTCCGGATGGGACCGGCCACCGGCGATAGGCGGGTCAAGACCGCGAGTGCGGCACGTGTGCCGCGTAGTCGCACCGAGCGGCTGATGGAAATCGTCACCGCCGCACGCCAACACCTGGACGAAGTCGGACCGCTCGTCAGCGAGGACGGCAAGCACTGCGTCCACGACACCTACCGTCCCCGCGTTGGTGGTGTTCCCGTCCAGCTGAGGCGCCGCTTGAACGCAGTCCGCTCCCGCTATGGCACCTACCCACCCGAGCTGCAGGCCCTCTTCCTGGGGCTCGGCCTGCCCTGGGCACAGACGGCAGACGGCAGGAAGACGACGCGGGGCGGTTGAGTTGCTCCTGTGCCGGGGAGGATGGCGGCACGCAGTGACAACCCTTCGCCCTCAGGCGGTGGGACTCCGGCACATGGGCGTTGGTGTAGCTGGCAGCGGTTCTCCCTGAGGTCAGTGTGGTCCCGGAGTGTCGCGGCACGCGGGCCGCAAACGTGCAGGACGGAGAGGACCCCACCGCTGTGGCGGCGGCGGAGTCCTCGCCCGGCGGTAACGCTCAGCCTTCCCACACGAGGCCCTGGAACGGCCCTCTGTGGCACACGACTCCGCCTGGCACCGGGCACGGCCATGGCCACTCCCCCTCCAGCGATGGGCCGAGCGGCAACGCACCCGCTGGAACACCCTCCACCCAGTAGCGCCTCCTCACCGCCATCGGCATCCGCCCCGGATGGAACCGACAACACCACCGCTGTCAGACCCATACGGAACAATCCCGCCATGGGCAATTCCCTCGCGACACAGTTTCTGAGCGCGGACCTCGAAACGGCCTGCCCCGCCTGCGGCTACCTGATGTGGGTCCGCTACTCGGAGGTCGTGGCCCAGACCGCCGTGACCTGCCCCTGCTGCTACACCCACATCTGGCTGGTCGACGAGACCGGCAGTGCGCAGAACGCGGGCGACGTCGTCCAGCAGCAGATCGCGCAAGCTCTGAAAGGCCTCTTCCGGTGAAGTACCAGCAGCGCCTCCAGGTCGCCGTACGCGAACGCCTACGCAGACTCATGACCGCGCCCTACTCCAGCGCCGGCCACGAAGTCCATCTCACCGTCACCTGGATCAACAGCCAACCAGCCCTACGAGGTCTCCTTGAGGAAGCAGCTCGGGCAGAACCAGACCTGGACCACGAACGCTTCCGCGCTGGCCTCACCGACGACGCCCAGTTCACCTGGAGCAGCCGAACCGACGAAGGACGCGCCAGCCTCATCTGGAACCTCATGCAGGACATCGCCAAAGAGGAAGCGGGCAACCCTGCCATCGGGTGGCAGACTGCCAGCGGTTACACCATGAAAAGGCGCCCCCAGGACAGCTGGCGCGAGTTCGCCGAAGACATCCTGCAGCACCTTTTCAGCTTCCTCAGCGAGCGCGTCGGCACCGAAAGCAGCATCCTGCACACCCTTGAGCGTTACCGCACCCGCATCGAATGGTTCGACCGCGAAGAGCTCTACGCGCGGTTCAACGCCGATCGCGCCAATGGCGAAGAGGTCTACAACCTCGACCTGCAGCGCTTCCTCTTCCTGGAGGGTGACCACATCACCCATGCCAAGCCACGTTCAGCGTCCGGCGAGGCCGACCTCGTCGGAGAACTCGACGGCCGCGATCCCCTGGTGTGCGACGGCAAGGTCTTCGACGGGAGCGGCCGCGGCAAGGGCTACCTCGTCAAAGGGCTGCACCAGATCATCAAGTACGCCCACGACTACGGGCAGCACACCGCCTACCTCGTCATGTACAACATCACCGACAAGCTCCTCGAACTGCCCACGGACGGCACCCCCGGCGCCTGGCCGCCGTACACCGAAATCTCCGGCGTCCGCGTCTATTTCATCCACGTCCGCGTCCTGCCACCCAGCACCACCGCCAGCAAAGCTGGCAAAGCCACCCGCGTCACCCTCACCCACGACGACCTCACCAACCCCGACACCACCTGATCCACCCCCGTCAGGTGTCAGCTCAACAGAACTGCACCCCACTCAAACAACCTGCACACACTCAAGTACGCACAGGTCAGGCAGACACCACCCTGCCCAGTTCCACACTCCGAGTGCTCTCTGGCACCGCACCCAACTACCGGAGATCTAAAGTGCCCCCACCCTGAGGCGAGCGGGGTGGCCGGGTGTTGAGCACTGGAGACAGCGAAGGTCTCGCGGCCGGGATGCCTGAGAGGGGGGAATCAGCCCCGGGGGCGGTGCTGTACGGGAAGCTGGGGGGATGGTTGCTGGGGTGTTGCGCGTGTCTCCTGTGTGTGGGGAGACGACGTTGTCGTTTCTGTGCCGGATCGCTGGCCGGTACGGGCTGGAGGAGAAGGCGCTGCTGTCCGGGTGGCGGTGGCGCGGGCACCGTCCTCGGCACGAGGGTGGCGGACTGCGGGCGGATGCCGAGGTACTGCTGGATGCGGCGGGACGGCGGGCGCTGTCGGGGCTGTGCGGGGTCGGGGAGGAGACGCTGGCGCGGGCGCTGCCGTCCTGGGGGCGTCAGGACCCCCAGCTGACGGCGGGGCAAGGCGGTGCTGCGCGGGGGCTGTGGCGGGTCGGGGGCGCGGTGGTGGGGCCGGTGGCGTTCGGGTGCCGTTTGTGTGCGGCGCGGCGAACCGGGGCCGCGGCGCGTGTGGTGCGGTACGCGCAGCGGTGGGAGCGGGTGTGTGTGCGGCACGGGCGGTGGGCTCTGGACGCGGACGCCGACCAGCCGCTGGAGCACCTGGACCTGCGCGGTGTCCCGGAGGTGGCTGCGGCACGGCGGCGGTGGGCGGGGGTGGCGCGGCGTGCGGGGCGGGCCGGGGCGGAGCCCGGTCAGGTGTTCGCCCTGGCGCACGCGGTCGTGGCCCGGTGGTGGGAGGAGGCGCTGCACTGGGAGCGGGAGGAGATCTGGCCGCACAGGCTGCACCGGGTGGCGGGCGGCAACGCGGGCACGGATTTTGAGCGGTGGCGGATCGTGGGCCGGGATCCGGTCGTCTTTCCGGAGGTGGTGGCCGTGGCGGACGCGCTGCTGGATCCGGCCGTGGCCGAGCTGGTGTGGAGGGACGGCGGCGCCGGGCGTCCGCGGCCGCTGACCGCCGACGGGGCGTTTGGCCGCAGGCTGGGCGAGCGGGTGGGACGGGACTGGCTGGGGCCGCTGTCCGCGGCTGACTACGGCGGACCGCTGATCGCCTGGATGGGCGCGGTCATCCGCCGGCGGCGCGGTGAGGGCGGGCCGCTCGGGTGGAGGGACGATCCATGGCGGCTGCAGCGGGAACAGCAGCCCGCCACGATGGCCGGCCAGCTGCGCGTCATGGCGGCCGAGCAGCAGTCGGGCGGCTCGCGCACCCGGTGGCGGGCCACAGTGAGCGCCGAACACCGTTTCCGGATCGAGCAGATGATCAGCGAAGCCCAGGAGCAGTTGGTGCAGCTGCGGGGCGTGCACAGCGGCACCACCGCCGAGGTGGCTCGCACACTGCTGGAGCACCTCAGCCGCAGCGCCGCGTTGATCGACCAGGCCTTGGTGGACACCGCCGCCGCAGCCGTCGCCGCGGGGGTGGCGGTGGAGGAGGTGTCGGCGTGGTCCCGTTTGCCCGTCCAGGAGTTGGCGGAGCTCGTGTCAGAGGGCCCTGATCAGGACTGACGCACGCAGCGGCCGGTGCCGTCTCTCAGCCGCTGCACGCCGCAGCCCGGTCGCAGGGCGGATCCGGCCGGGTTCCCTCCTGGGGGTGCGCGGTGCCCGCTTCGGGAAAAGCGAAGGCGTGCGGCCACTACGCTGAGGTGGGGCCGCGGGTAGGCGGCGGCTCGGGGACCGGCGCCGAGGGAGCACGTTGAGCACTCCAACAGGTCCGGCGGCAGCGGGGGCGGGCCTTGCCCAGCTGGCGCTCGACTTCCACCACACCCACCAGTTGCTGGACCCTGCCGCGCAGGGAGTGCAGACCTGGCAGGTGTGCATCACCGCGGCCGGCACACCGGTGGGGAGCCTGACGGCCGTAAGGGGCCTGTACTGGAAGTCCGACAACCTGCGCGAGCGGATGGCCGACGAGCAGTCCTTCCCCGCCCTGGTGGCCGCCCAGCTCCTGGACGAGGACGGCCGGTTCACCTACGAGTTCGAGGATTTCATCGAGTCGGCCTCCAGTGTCCTCCTCGTCGACCGGCTGCACGTGGAGGAAGCCTTCGCCGACCCGGTGGTCGTCGCGGGGGTGGTGGCCGCGGTCATCGACCGGCTGACGGACAACTACTTCGCCGTGGTCCTGCCCGCCAAGAACGCCTGCACGGACGCGGGTTCCGCCCTGCTCGCCGAGGCTGGCACGCTGCTGAGCGCCCGAGCGTTCTCCGACGAACTGCAGATCATCGCACCGCACGACAGCCTCCCCGCCCGTGACCAGCTCTTCCGCCTGCGCCTCGCGCATCCCGAAATCGCCGTTGCCTGGGCCGACTCCTTCCTCGACCTCACCCTCAAGACGGTGCCCCGCCGAAAGGACCAGGACGGCTTCGCCGTCCTCGCCAAGCGGTGGCGAGTAGAGCGGGCCATCTCGTGGATCATGCGAGCCAGGAGAAACGTCCGCGATTACGAACGGCTCATCTCCCACAGCGAAGCCCATATCACCTGGACCTTCATCACCCTCATGACCCTCCGCCTCACCCGGCCGCCCCGTGCACCACGCACCACGCCGCACCTCGTTGAGCCGGACAAGAAGGCCGGCAAGCCCGCCCCCATCCGTCTTCGGATGCAACCGCAGGCGATCCGCCTGGCCCCCACGCCCCTACGCTGATCCGGCGTTTTCTGCCCCGTTCCTACTCGGCACAGATAACGTTCTCGGCGGATGGAGGGGACGTGTCGATTGCCCTGTACTACCCCTGGATGCACTTCCAGGACGACCACTGGCTGAAGCTCGCCATTCTGAGCTGGAACCACATCGCGCGCATACGCCCGCCGGGAGTGGAGGACCGCGACGGGGACCTCGTGCGCTGCCTAAAACAGGAGTCGGACCTCCTGCTGGAGGTGACTCCCAGCCGCAACGACCTGGACACCGTGGCAGACGCCTTCCTAGCTGCCCTCGACGATGACCACGTGGACCGGCGCTACTACCTCGCGGTGCAGAGGGAGGACCAAGCCACGCCGTTCAGCATGCACCCCCGGGGAGAAGACGGGAAACTGCTCTGGTTGTACTGCGGCGGCCACCTCCCTAATAACGGCAAGATGAGATACGACGTCGCGTGGCGGTTAAAGAGAGATGGCTTAGCGCAGTGGAATGGACCGTGTACCGAGTTGATCGGCCTGCACCCCGAGATGGGCTCCGCCTACCTGGCCGCCCTGACGGACTCGGTGGCCCGCAGTAACGCACTGACCCCGGTGACCGACGACCCGAGAACGCACTACGCACCCGGGGCACTCGACCGACTGACCGAGGCGCTCAGCCGTAACCAGCCGAATGGATACGAGGCACAGTCAGCCTACGCGCACCTGACCCTGGCAGCCGCCATCACCCCCAGAAACATCGCCGACGTCCCCGTATCCCGCCTGTTGAAGTTCCGCCAACGGCACGGGGCGGAGCTGGCCGCCTTCCGCGAGCACATCGACTCCCTCGCAGCCGAACTCGAGACCATCGCCAAGGTCGAGAACCCACAGCTCGCCCAGACCCACCTGGAAAGCCTGTACCAGCGCACCACCAAGCGACAACTCAACGAGCTGCGCCGCGCCCTGCACGCACTCGGCATGGACACCAGCGTGGGCGCACTAGAGCTGAGGGTGGACTTGGGCGCAGCCTCGACGACTGCCCTGGGCGCCGTCGCCGCGGCAAGCGGCCACCTCGCCCTGGCCGGCACAGCGGTCGCGGTCGCGGTCATCCCGTACGCCGTCCGCACACTCACTGCACGCCGGACCCGCCGGGCGGAGTCCCCGGTGGCATACCTTCTGGCCGCTGGCCGAGAACTGGGCGGCCGGACCATTCCCATCGTGGACCGATGAGCACAGACGCACCCTCAGCTGCTTGCGAGAATCGTGCGATCTAAACACCTCAAGCCGAGGTTCAAAAACGAGTGCTGAACCAGAGGCGAGAAGCGCGGGTTTACGGAACGTCGCAGATCACCGGATATGACACAGGTTCTGACCTTAGCAGACCGGCCGACAAGTCCCCCTACCTATAGGCGCGCCAACCACACTGAGCAAAAACCGCTGCCCCACCCAGCTCACTGCGCAGCAGCAAACAGCCAGCTCAGCCCACATATCCTCCGGCGCCGGACACGCGACTCCGCGTAACCCCCGCCGACGGAACAGATCTACCACTCAGTACAGCTGAGCAATACCAGGCCACAACCGAGATCAATAAGCAAACACGTCAGCTACGCCACAAAAGGGACGCCCCATGCCCGAGGACCAGGACCGCCACATCGCTGCGATCGCGCGTGTCAAGCAGCAGCTCCCCACGGCCCAGCAGCTGTTCGCCGGATGGCCGACGGCGAAACCGGCCCTGCCCGCCACCGCCTACACCGACGCGGACCTGTACGCGGTCCACGGATTCGACGACCCCCGGCTCATGCTCTACTGCGGCATCAGCCGGGCGCCGTCGGCGTCGGCGACGACGATGGGATGGTGCCTGTTCGGCGCCGCCAGCAACGTCCGGACCGACCGCCCCGCGCTGCCCCCGGCCGTCCGCGAGGCCCTCGCCGACCCCGACGCGGTGCGCGCCCTCCAACTGATGGCCGTCGACCACAAGGAGACCGACGAGGCGGCCGCCGAAGCGCTCACATCCCCCGGTGCGGTCCGGGCCATGGCCGCTGTCGCGGTCGCCGCCTACCAGGCGCACGAGGGCCGGACGGACCCGGTCCTAAGCGACGTAGGCACGGAGATCTACGCCGTCCTGCCCGGCCCCGTGCAGATGGGCACCACCACCGCCGATGTCGTCTGTATCGGCAGCCCCATCTGGATCGGCACCAAGGACTAACCCCCGGCGGCCTCCGGCCAGCAGCCGCGGAGACCGGCCCGGCGAGCACCGAGCCCGGAACAGAACAAGAAAGAAGGACGCCCGTGGGATGGCGGATTGACAGTGGCACCCGGCGCCAACACACCGGCACCGCCATCGGCTATCTCGGCGACGACGAGCGCGGCCCGCTCTACCGCGACGGCCGCCACCTGGTGGAGCGCACGTGGCAGGGCGGCCGCTGGGAGGGACCCGCCGAGGGCATGCCCGAGCAGGCGCCCGACTTCCTGGGCACGAGGGCGTGCCCTGTCAGACGTGGGAACGCATCGCGCACCTCCTGGACGCTTTACCGCACCGGCCGGGGGCAGCCAGGACCCGAAACCTTTACCCGCTGCGTGCAGAGGCGGCAGGCAGTACCTGCCGCCTCTGCCCTGGCGCGTGTGCCGCGGCTTCGGCGGGACCAGCTGCGTGACAGCCGCATCCGACCTGCTGACCTGCCTCTGCTTCTGCCTCTCCCGCCGAGTAGGCGTACACGGTGAAGTACCAGGTCCCTGCCCCCTGTTCGGGAGTACCGTCGCTTCATGGACGACGCACGCCAGGAAGCCCCTGTAAAGCCTCGGCCCGACTACCCACCCAAGACCCCTCCCCCGCCGAAGAAGCCACCCTCGCCGCCTCCTCCCGACCCGCCGACGCCGCCGCAGAAACGGGCCGGGGCGCCGCCCGCCCGCCGTCGTCCGGCGGCGCTGATCGCGAACCGGCGCGCCGCCAACTGGGTCCTGGAATCCGCCCCCTGGTCGCAGGCTAAGGCCGCGACGAAGGTGGTCGAGCAACTGCGTTCCTGGGGGCACCTCACCGGCACCGCGCAGCGGAAGCAGTACAGCGCGGTGACCCGCCTGCTGGCGAAGGCCGCGCTCGGCGACGGGGGCCAGCGCATCACCGTTCACGTGGCCGACCAGGACGGCGCCGCCCTGATCATGGCGCTCTCCCACCAGGACGGACCCGGCCAGGGCGGCGAGGCGTTCCTGGAGGAGGTCGCCGCGCTCGGGGTGCTGTCCTGCGGCGCCGACACCGAACGCGACGAGCCGGGCAACCGGCGCTGGGCCCTGCTGGAGCTGTAACCCCGGGGCCAGGCACGCTGGTCGGACCGGACTGGGCCCCGGTGATCAACATGCTGCGCGCGCTGGAGTCCTACGAACCGGACCGTGAGGACGAGGAGGGCGAGCAGGACGTCGCGCGGCGCGTGGAGCGCGCCGGGCGGAGCACCAGCCGCGGCCCTCACCAGATGCAGTCGCCCAAAGAGGCGCGCAAGCGGGCCGAGGAACGCGCGCGGGCTCCAGCAGATGTTGGAGCCCACCCGGCAGCGGTCAGCTGCCACGGACTGGCTGAAGATCACCGTGCTGTTGCGGTCGCACTGGTGTCGGGCTGTCTGCCGGGAGGCCTTGGTGCTCGGTAACGATCGCAGCCAGCACGGCGGGACCTCATCTGAAGATCAGTCGTAGTAGTGCTCGTAGTGCCCCTCGAAGGCCGTGCTGGTGACGGTGTCGTCGGCCAGGGCGTAGTGCGAGTCGTGGTTCCCCCAGGCGGCGTTGGTGACAATGTCGTGGGTCGTGCTGGAGCTGTTGACCCAGCTCCAGGCGAAGGCGCCAAGTGCCAGGGTGGCGAGTACGGCCGCGGTACGGCCGATAGCGCGGGTCATGAGGTCCCTCCCCTGTGTTGCGATCATCGGACGGGAAGACCCTGCACGGCGCAGGACCCGATGATCCAACCGGCACGCCGCGGCCGGGCGACCTCCTTGGGCCTCAGCGAGGCAGCTGCTGGAAGCCGCGCGGGTGTGTACGCGGATCGGTACGGGCATCTGCTGCCCGCGGTGGAGGAAACCATCAGCGTCGACGGGCAGGAAGTACGCATCGGGAGACTGCTGAGCGAATGCCGCAGACCTTCGCCCGCGGCCGGGCGGGCCGGAGCCGAAGCAGGACGCCCTCTGAGGGCACGTTCGCACCAGGGCCTTCGCAGAGGCGGAGGACGTCATCTCGGCTCTTCTGTCCGAGCCGGCGATGTAAGAGGCGCGGGAGCAGGCGGAAGCAGTGGAGACGGGGTTCGCGCTGGCGCTGTGCGCCCGTCTTCTGCCGTTCCAGGACCCGGCTACGACCAGGCAGGCCGTGCGTGACGGCGACGGCCCAGCTCACGGGGATCTGTCCGGGCAAGCAAGCCCATTGGGGACGGATCTGCGTCCTTCGTGACGGTCACGAGACCTCGATGGAGGAGCCGCACTGGAGCCGCAACAGCGAGGGCCAGCCGATCGCGTGGGTGGGCAGCGCACCTGACGACTGGTGGTGCCTGGTGCCGGCTGCTTTGTCGTGTGGGCCTCGGCAGCGGTTGCGGCTAGGGCGTGGCTGGAGGCTCGGGGTGCTGGCGTAGCCAGTGTTGGAGTTCACGGTGGCGGTATTGGTAGGCGGGTCCGCTGTAGCGCATGAGTCCTGCGGTGACGGCCCAGTCCAGGAACCGGCCGAGCCGGAAGGGCAGGCGACGGCGCGAGCAGACCAGGAACGCCACATACCGGTGTGAAACCTGCGCGCCGACCGCGAACCCGAACGCGCACCCGAACGCAAGCCAGCCCACGAGCCAGACCGCGAACCAGACCGCGAACCCGTCCGCGAACCTGTCCGCAAACCCGTTCGCGAACCCGTTCGCGAACCCAGACGCGAGGCCCAACGTGAACCCGAACGCGAGGCCGACCGTGGGCCCGCCCACGAGCCCGTACAGGGCGTCGCTGCTGATGATGGCCCGGGCTTCGACGCTCGTGCCCGGTTTCCGCGTGAGCCCGGCCACGAGCCCAGCCGCGAGCCCGAACATGATCCCGATCGCGAGCCCGTACCCGAGCCCGACCGCGAGCCCGATCACGAGCCCGGCCGCGAGCCCGATCGCGAGCTCGCGCGCGAGTCCAGACGCGAGGTCTTTGCGTTCTTGGGGGGTTCTGAACGGGTTGTTCAGGCGCCTGGGGCTGCCGGTCGTGAGGGCAGCGACTGTTCCAGCCGCAACGGCGACCATGCCGATCGCACCAGCGAACGCAGTTGTTGGCCTCAACTGGGGGATTGACCAGTCGAAGGCAAGGGTGGTGAGGACGGTGAGGGTAGTGAGGACGGCGTCGGTTACGCGGACGCGGGTGCGTCCGGCCAGGGGCCACAGTTCGTGCAGGACGAGGTCGGTGGTTTCCGTGCCTGTGGCTTGGGAGGGGGTGGTGGGGGCGAGGTGGGTGGTGAGGTGGTGGAGCCAGCGGTGGACGTCCTGTGGTTGGTAGCCGCGGGGGTTGGGGGCGGTGCGGGTGGCGGCGGGGATGTAGCGGGCCAGAAGGTGGCGGTCCAGGGCGTCAGGGCCGGGGAGGGTGAGGAGTTCGGCGGGGTTGCCGTGGTGGTGGTAGACGGTGGCGGTCAGGCAGAGCCGCCACGGGGTGGACAGTACGGTCGCCAGGGGCCCGCCGGGGTGGGCGGCGAGGTGGTCGGTCAGGGGCCGCCAGCGGGCCGCGTCGAGTGCGCGACCGGTCAGGTAGTCCCGGGCGACGGCGGTGTCGACGGGGGTGATGGCGATGCGGGCGGCGTCCAGGACTTCGGTGTGCGCGCTCAGGGCGTCGTAGTGCCCGGTGCGGCAGGTCAGGATGAGTGGCCCGGCATCCCGGCCTTGCTGGTAGGCGTTGAGGGCGCGTACGACGGCGGTGGCGCGGGGCGCGGCGGGATCAGGGGTGCCGTCGGGGGCCGGGGGATCCATCTCGTCCAGGCCGTCCAGGACGGGCAGTACCAGGTGGTGGCGGACCAGGCCGTCGGCCAGGTCCGGCGGCCAGTCGTAGGCCTCGGTCAGGCGCTGTTGCAGCAGCTCGGGCAGGGTCTGGTGTTCGGTGTCCCACCGTGACAGCGGGATGCGGACGGGAACGGGGGCATCCTCGCTGCGGCCGTCGATGAGGGCCAGCAGGAGTTCCAGGGCCAGGACGGTCTTGCCCGCTCCGGCGTCGCCGGTGATGACCAGGCGCAGCGGCCGGGTGGAGCGGTAGTAGGTGACGATGTCCGGCAGCGTGGCCGGGCCGTCGCCGCTCAGGCGTCCGGCGGCCGGGGCGGCGGCCGGGCGCCTTGCTGGCGAGGGGTGCAGGAGGTAGGCGAGGTTGATACGGCGGTTGTCATCCCCCAGCAGCTGGCGCCATACCGCGCTCTCCCCGGCCTCGACCTGGCCGGCCAGGGTCGCGGCCCAGCCGCGGGCGCGTTCGGCGTCGTTGCCCTCGGCCGGCTTGCGCAGCGCCATGACCGCGACTGTGAGCCCGGCCGCGCCCAGGGGCAGGCCCAGCACGGCGGCGGTGTCGGCCGGCTGGAGACCGCCATGGAGGATCTGCCGCACCGCGTAGGCGCTGCTGGCCACGATCAGCAGCGTGCACGCCGCCCCGATCAGCTGCCAGTTACGCCGCCGACGACGCCCCCCGAGTCCCGCCACCCACCCATCATCACCATCGCGCTTCCGCCCCAGAGGCGACTTGTCCCACTTGTAACCAAACGGACAAGCAGCCCGGGAACGCGCATCACCGTGAGGGAGACCGCCTGAGGGCTGCAGCAGAACGCCATGGACCGCCCGCCCGCTGCGCGCGGCTGGTACGCCCTGGTGCCGGGGCACTCAGTCCCCTGGCCGTGGCCGCGGCGGGCCGGTGACTGCCGAACGCGCGGTAGCAGGCCAACTCGTCGTGTCACTAGGGTGGTTGGATGTCCTTTGATGAAGGGTTCGTGTCCGACATGATGCAGTCCGACGCACCGAACGGGGTCATCGTCAACGCACTGCGCTGGGAGATCCTCAACGACTGGATCCAGTACCAGCACGACGACAAGTTCGAGGACAAGACGGCCGAGATGTCGTACTGGTGGGGCTTCGTGAAGCGCGATACCGGTTACGAGTCGCTGACGTGCCTCTGGGGCAAGCACGAACGCAACTACCCCATGTTCGCCGAGGCTGTATGGCTCCTGCACAACGAATTCAGCAAGGGCGCCGGGGCAGACCATCACCCGCTCTTCGCGAACGTCCCCTTGATCCCGGCCGAAGTCCTGTTCCAGAAGATCGCTAGCTGTTCCGCTCCGGTGCACCGCTCCCTCTCCCAGGAGCAGATGGTCACGATCCTGCGCAAGGCGCCGCAGGACTACAGCGCGATGGCGTAGTTCCTCACCGCGGCACGCCGCCTCATAGCGCTCCCCACGGACGGCCATGGCTTGCTTGAGCAGCCGGTCCCGGATCTTCGGGTCCTGCCCCTCACGGGCGGATCCGGCATCCGCACGATGGCGTCGAGCATTCCCCCGGGCCGAGCGGCTCCGCCGGAGCACCGGCGGCGCTGTCCGTCCCGGGGCGAGCGGCAGGCCAAGACTTCTGCGGTGAGCATCTGGCCGACCGCGACGCTGGAGAACCCCTGCACCGCGAACGGCGCGGCACCGAGATACAGCAGCGCACCGACCAGGAACGGTACGCCGCGGCGGTACAGGCCGTGGCCAGTCGTCGGGCAGGCGACGGCGGGCACGGGCTCCGGGCGGACAACGGGCACAGCAGGCGCTGAGCTTCGCCGGATCAGAAGTTCTGGGGGCCTGTCACGGGAGGCCCGTAGGATGGCGGGTGCAGTGAGGGCAACCGCGCCGCGCCCGGTCCGCCGCCTCGACGCCCACACCGTCGCAGGGGACCGCAGACGTCTGAGACTCGCGCGAGCGGTTTCGTCATGCCCTCCTCCTGGACGGCCGGCGCGTGTGGGGCAGCAGGCCGACAAGGGACGTGAGACGTCATGACCAACCCCCGCAACCGGGAACTGGACCGCGCGGTGCGTGCGTACAAGCGCAGCCACCCCGGCATCACCCTGGATGAGGCCCGCCAGGCCGTCGCTGCCCGCTCCGCTGCGCCGGTGCTCCCGGCGAGGATCCCTGGGACTCCCCTGCCCCGCCCCGCCGAGCGGCTCGAGGGATACGTCCAGCGGGTCGCCGCGGCCATCGGCGTTCAGCAGCACCGCGCCATGGAACTCCTCGGCCTGCAGCCCGGCACCTCGGCCACCGACCGCCTGGACCACCTCGCCGCAGACCCTCTGCCCGACGACACCGTCCAGGCCCTCACCGCCGCCACCGGCATGACCGCCGAACAGGCCCGCGCCCTGACCGCCCCACGCCCCGCACGCCCCGATCTGGAGGCCGTACGGCGCATCACCGAGGCCAACTTCGACGCCGGGCACTACCGCCGCGGCGGCGAAGGCAAGACCTCCACAGCCCCCGGCGAGCTGGCCGCGGCCCTGGCGCTCGTCTTGGCCCGGCGGGCCCGCATGACCGACACGGTCGCGCCCGGCACGCCGCAGAACGACGTCGTCGGACAGCGGCCCCTGCTGTTCGACCTGCCCGGCAGCAACGTCCAGTGGGCCGCCCCCTACCGCCCGGTCATCGCCGATCTCGACTGGCCGGGCGATCTCGGCGGGCCGGCTACGGACCCCGCGGTCTTCGACGCGGTCGCCAAGGCCCTCGGCCTGGACCAGGACGCCGATACAGGCGCGCCGCCGCGCGAGTAGCGCAGGGCCGACTCCGCCGCGGCGGCGTCGGCCCTGCCGGCAGTGTGCGGAGGGCGGCCCGGCCCCGGTGGTGGTTCAGCTGGCCGCGGCGCCCTCCAAGCGCGCCTCGGTGTCCTGGTTCACGGCCGGTGCGATGTGGGCCACTACCTGCCGACGGGCGGCGGGCACGCGGCTGCGGCGCGGCGGGCCGGAGGCAGCACCACATCGACGTCACCGAGCGACAGGCACAACGAACGGGCCCGGACAACGAGCTCGACCGGCACCCGCCCGAGGCCGCGCTCCAACGGACGGGCCCCGCCCGACAGTACGGCCCGGGCGCGGCCGGGGACAGCGGAGGCCTTCGGCGCCGAGCGGAACCCCCAGCAACGACACGGCCCGAACGGCCGCACGGCGCGGGCGGTACGCGGCCCAGGCGCGGGGGCAGGGCGCGGCCGGAGGGCGCGGCTGCAACCGCAGGCGAGAGACGGGAGCAGCCCGGGGAACAGCAGGCCGGGCCCCAGCGGCAGGACGCGGCGGTGAAGACGAAGGCGCGACACCGGCCGGGACCGCACGAACGCCGGGTAACCGGCGGAGCAGCGCGCGGACCGGGAGACGTCGGCGCCTGGCGGGCACAGCTGCGGGCGGAACGCGAGCAGCAGCACGACGAGGACTTACTCGAACTCGACGGCGCAGCAAGGACAGCGGGTGACCGGTAAAGCGGCCCGAGACGCGGGTCA
>NZ_JBHYJH010000190.1:0-16188 GCF_042740445.1 Streptomyces sp. NPDC059003
GCCCGCGGCCGCCGCCGCGCCCGCCGCGAAGGCCCCCGCCAAGCCCGCCGCCGCGCCCGCGAAGCCCGCCGCCGCCAAGGCAGCGCCCGCGAAGGCCGCCCCGGCGACCGAGGCCCCGGCCGGTCCGGAGTACGTGACGCTGCGCGGCCCCTCCGCGGCCGTGGCGAAGAACATGAACGCCTCCCTGGAGCTGCCCACGGCCACGTCCGTGCGCGCGGTCCCGGTCAAGCTGCTCTTCGACAACCGCATCGTCATCAACAACCACCTGAAGCGCGCCCGCGGCGGGAAGATCTCCTTCACGCACCTCATCGGGTACGCGATGGTGCAGGCCATCAAGGCCATGCCGTCGATGAACTACTCGTTCGCCGAGAAGGACGGCAAGCCCACCCTCGTCAAGCCGGAGCACGTCAACTTCGGCCTGGCCATCGACCTCGTGAAGCCCAATGGCGACCGGCAACTGGTTGTAGCGGGCATCAAGAAGGCCGAGACGCTGAACTTCTTCGAGTTCTGGCAGGCCTACGAGGACATCGTCCGCCGTGCTCGTGACAACAAGCTCACGATGGACGACTTCACGGGCGTCACGGTCTCCCTGACCAACCCCGGCGGCCTCGGCACCGTCCACTCCGTGCCGCGCCTGATGCCCGGCCAGTCGGTCATCATGGGCGTCGGCTCGATGGACTACCCGGCGGAGTTCCAGGGCACCTCCCAGGACACCCTGAACAAGCTCGGCATCTCGAAGGTCATGACGCTGACCTCGACGTACGACCACCGGGTCATCCAGGGCGCCGCCTCCGGCGAGTTCCTGCGCATCGTGGCGAACCTCCTCCTCGGCCAGGAGGGCTTCTACGACGAGATCTTCGAGGCCCTGCGCATCCCCTACGAGCCGGTCCGCTGGCTCAAGGACATCGACACGTCGCACGACGACGACGTCACGAAGGCCGCCCGCGTCTTCGAGCTGATCCACTCCTACCGCGTCCGCGGCCACGTCATGGCCGACACGGACCCCCTGGAGTACAAGCAGCGCAAGCACCCGGACCTGGACATCACCGAGCACGGCCTGACGCTCTGGGACCTGGAGCGCGAGTTCGCCGTCGGCGGCTTCGCCGGCAAGTCGATGATGAAGCTGCGCGACATCCTCGGCGTCCTGCGCGACTCGTACTGCCGCACCACCGGCATCGAGTTCATGCACATCCAGGACCCGAAGCAGCGCAAGTGGCTGCAGGACCGCATCGAGCGCCCGCACGCCAAGCCGGAGCGCGAGGAGCAGCTGCGCATCCTGCGCCGCCTGAACGCCGCCGAGGCGTTCGAGACCTTCCTGCAGACGAAGTACGTCGGCCAGAAGCGCTTCTCCCTGGAGGGCGGCGAGTCCGTCATCCCGCTCCTGGACGCGGTCATCGACTCCGCGGCCGAGTCCCGCCTGGACGAGGTCGTCATCGGCATGGCCCACCGCGGCCGCCTGAACGTGCTCGCCAACATCGTCGGCAAGTCGTACGCGCAGATCTTCCGCGAGTTCGAGGGCAACCTCGACCCGAAGTCGATGCACGGCTCCGGCGACGTGAAGTACCACCTGGGCGCCGAGGGCACCTTCACGGGCCTGGACGGCGAGCAGATCAAGGTCTCCCTGGTCGCCAACCCCTCGCACCTGGAGGCGGTCGATCCGGTCCTGGAGGGCGTCTCCCGCGCCAAGCAGGACATCATCAACAAGGGCGGCACGGACTTCACCGTCCTGCCGGTCGCCCTCCACGGAGACGCGGCCTTCGCGGGCCAGGGCGTGGTCGCCGAGACGCTCAACATGTCGCAGCTGCGCGGCTACCGCACGGGCGGCACGGTCCACATCGTCATCAACAACCAGGTCGGCTTCACCGCCGCTCCGGAGTCGTCGCGTTCGTCGATGTACTCCACCGACGTGGCCCGGATGATCGAGGCGCCGATCTTCCACGTGAACGGCGACGACCCGGAGGCCGTCGTGCGCGTCGCGCGGCTCGCCTTCGAGTTCCGCCAGGCGTTCAACAAGGACGTCGTCATCGACCTGATCTGCTACCGCCGCCGCGGACACAACGAGTCCGACAACCCGGCGTTCACGCAGCCGCTGATGTACGACCTGATCGACAAGAAGCGCTCGGTGCGCAAGCTGTACACCGAGTCCCTGATCGGTCGCGGCGACATCACCCTGGAAGAGGCCGAGCAGGCCCTCCAGGACTACCAGGGGCAGCTGGAGAAGGTCTTCACGGAGGTCCGTGAGGCCACCTCGCAGCCCGTCCCCGCGGAGGTCCCGGAGGCCAAGGCCGAGTTCCCGGTGGCGCTGAACACGGCGATCTCCCAGGAGGTCGTCAAGCGGATCGCCGAGTCCCAGGTCAACATCCCCGAGCACGTCACCGTCCACCCGCGTCTGCTGCCGCAGCTGCAGCGCCGCGCGGCCATGGTCGAGGACGGCACGATCGACTGGGGCATGGGCGAGACGCTCGCCATCGGCTCGCTGCTCCTGGAGGGCACCCCGGTGCGCCTCGCGGGGCAGGACTCGCGCCGCGGCACGTTCGGCCAGCGCCACGCGGTCCTGATCGACCGCAACACGGGCGCCGACTACACGCCGCTCCTGTACCTGTCCGAGGACCAGGCGCGCTTCAACGCCTACGACTCGCTGCTCTCCGAGTACGCGGCGATGGGCTTCGAGTACGGCTACTCGCTGGCCCGTCCCGAGTCCCTCGTCATGTGGGAGGCGCAGTTCGGCGACTTCGTCAACGGCGCGCAGACGGTGGTGGACGAGTTCATCTCCTCCGCCGAGCAGAAGTGGGGCCAGACGTCCGGCGTCACGCTGCTGCTGCCGCACGGCTACGAGGGCCAGGGCCCGGACCACTCCTCGGCCCGCGTGGAGCGCTTCCTGCAGCTGTGCGCGCAGAACAACATGACGGTCGCGAGCCCGACGCTCCCGTCGAACTACTTCCACCTCCTGCGGTGGCAGGTGCACAACCCGCACCACAAGCCGCTGGTGGTCTTCACGCCGAAGTCGATGCTGCGGCTCAAGGCGGCGGCCTCGAAGACGGAGGAGTTCACGACGGGCGGCTTCCGCCCCGTCATCGGCGACGACTCCGTGGACGCGAACGCGGTCCGCAAGGTCGTCTTCTGCGCCGGCAAGTTCTACTACGAGCTCGAGGCCGATCGGCAGAAGCGCGGCGTGAAGGACACGGCGATCATCCGCATCGAGCGTCTGTACCCGCTGGCGGGTGCGGAGCTCCAGGCGGAGATCGCCAAGTACCCGAACGCCGAGAAGTACCTGTGGGCCCAGGAGGAGCCGGCGAACCAGGGCGCGTGGCCGTTCATCGCCCTGAACCTCATCGACCACCTGGACCTGGCGGTCGGCGCCGACATCCCGCACGGGGAGCGGCTGCGCCGCATCTCGCGGCCGCACGGCTCGGCCCCGGCGGTCGGCTCGGCCAAGCGGCACCAGGCGGAGCAGGAGCAGCTGATCCGCGAGGTCTTCGAGGCCTAGGCCCCGACGGTCGTACGCAGTGTGGGCCCGGTCCCGCGTCCCTGGTGGACGCGGGGCCGGGCCCACCGGCGTAGCGGCCTACGATGAGGCAGGAATCCGTCCCGGCGGGACCGAGTGGGACCGTACGCCGTCGTAGCAGGAGCGAGAGTTGTACTTCACCGACCGTGGCATCGAGGAGCTGGAGAAGCGGCGCGGCGAGGAGGAGATCACCTTCGAGTGGCTGGCCGAGCAGCTCCGTACGTTCGTCGACCTCAACCCGGACTTCGAGGTCCCGGTGGAGCGCCTGGCGACGTGGCTGGCGCGCCTCGACGACGAGGACGAGGACGAGTAGCCGCGCCACGGCCCTGGAGAGCCCTGGGCGGCCCTTGACCGGCCCGGGTGGCCCTGACCGGCCCTTGGCGGCCTCAGATGGCCCTTGACGGCCCTGCGTGGGCCGGTGCCGCAGGGAGCCCGGAGGCCGGTGCCGTACGGAAATTCGCTTGCCGCCGGCCCGCGTCGTCGACGTAGGCTGCGCGCCATGTGTGGAATCGCATGCTGCTGCGCCTCGAGCGCCGCGACGAGGACCCGCCGCTCCTAGCGGCGGCCGGACCTCGACTTCGCTTCTCCGAAGAGCGGGACTTTCCGCCGCTTCAACGCGTCAGCGTCGGGCGGCCCTTCGCGCTGCCCGGCTCACCTCGAAGCCGCGGAGATCCTGTGCGCACGCACCGTCCCACCCCACCCACGCAGCGCCCCACCACCCCTACGTACCGTCCCGGCCGTCATGAGCTGGGGCAGAACTTCCTCGTCGACCGCGCCACGATCGGCGCTTTCGTCGACCTCGTGGCCCGTACCCAGGGGCCGATCGTCGAGATCGGCACGGGGGACGGCGCGCTGACCCTGCCTCTCCAGGGGCTCGGCAGGCGCCTGACCGGCATCGAGATCGACGGCCGCCGCGCCGAGCGCCTGGCCCGGCGCGCGAACCGCTCGACGACGATCGTCACCGCCGACTTCCTGCGCTACCGGGCGCCGACGGCACCGCACGTCCTGGTAGGCAACCTCCCCTTCCACGAGACGACGCCGATGCTCCGCCGCATCCTGCGCTCCCCGGCGTGGACGGACGCCGTCCTGCTCGTCCAGTGGGAGGTCGCACGGCGCCGCGCGGGCGTCGGCGGGGCGACGATGATGACGGCGCAGTGGTGGCCCTGGTACGAGTTCGGGCTCGCCGGCCGCGTCCCGGCAGCGGCGTTCCGGCCCCGGCCCAGCGTCGACGGGGGCCTGCTGACGATCACGCGCCGCGAGCGCCCCTTGGTAGATCCCGCGGCCCGGAAGGGCTATCAGGACCTCGTCCACCGGGTCTTCACGGGCAAGGGCCGGGACCTGCCCCAGATCGTCGGCGGGGCGTGCCCGGAGCTCCCCCGACGTGACGTGCGGGCGTGGCTGCGCGAGCACCGTCTGGGCCCGGCCCAGCTGCCCAAGCAGCTGACGGCCGAGCAGTGGGCGGAGTTGTACGCCCTCCGGGCGGGAGGGCGCCGCCCGCGCCCCTAGCCCTCAGGCAGCACCGGTGTGCGTCGCCCCGGCAGTACCGGCGTACGTCAGCCCGGTGGCACCGGCGCACGTCAGCGCAGCAGCGCCGGTGCCAGCTCCCGCCACTCGCGCAGCGGGAGCGCCCCGTCAGCCGTCAGCACCTGTACGCACACATGGTCGGCGCCGGCGGCGAGGTGCTCCCGCACGCGCGCGTGCACGACATCGGCGTCTCCGTAGGCGACGATCGCGTCGACGAGCCGCCGGCTGGGACCGGCCGGGGAGAGGTCCTCGTCGGTGAAGCCGAGCCGCCGCAGGTTCGCCGCCTGATGCGGGGCGGCCACGTACCCGGCGACGTGCTTGACGGCGACCTCACGGGCACGGGCCCGGTCCGGGTCGAGCACGACGGGCTGCTCGACGCCGAGGAACGCGTCGGGTCCCAGGATCTCCCTCGCCTTCGTGGTGTGTGCCACGGGCACGAAGTACGAGTGGGCTCCCCATGTGCGCTCCCCCGCGAGCGCCAGCATCTTCGGCCCGAGTGCGGCCAGGACGCGCCGCGGCGCGGGATCGCCCACCGGTGAGTGCGCGGGCGCCGCGTCCATGTCGTCCAGATACCGCCGCAGGGTCGAAATCGCCTTCCCGCGCGCGGGAACGGGAAACCCGTCGACCTTCAGGACGGTGTCGTCGACCCGGTGCCCACCGAGCCCCAGGACGTAGCGTCCGGGAAACGCCTCCCCCAGGGTGCGCTCGGCGTTGGCCATGGCGAGCGGCTCCCGGTAGGCGATGTTGGCGATGCCGGACGCCACGGGGATGCGCCGTGTCGCGGAGAGCAGCAGCCACGCCTGCCCCACCGAATCCCGCCCGAAGGCCTCCCCGTACCAGAGCGCCCCGTACCCGAGCTCCTCGATCTCCGCCGCCGCTTCCCGCACCCGCCCGGTGGGCTGTCCTTCAAAGGCGAAGGTCCACACACCGACCCGTCCGAGCGCTTCGCTGTTCCTCATGTGAGACGCCCCTCCCTGCTCGACTCAGCGCGGCGGATACCCCGCCGCAGCTACCGGAGAAGTTCTCCGGTTATCGGGACGGTACGATACGGAGAAGTTCTCCGCACATCCACCCCCTCGCCACAGCCATCCCGACACCCCTCTCCGTAGCCACCCGACTCCCCCTCCGGAACGCAGAGATGACCGAGCCACGCGAGCGGACCCCCGCCGCCACGACCGCCACCGCCCGGACCCCGCGGGCCGATGCCCTCCGCAATCGCGAACGCATCGTCGCGGCCGCCCGGGAGGCCTTCGCCGAGGCGGGCCCCGAGGCGTCCCTCAACGACATCGCCCGCCGCGCGGGCGTGGGGCCCGGCACCCTCTACCGGAACTTCTCCGGGCGCCCGGAGCTCCTCGCGGCGGTGCTCAAGGACCGCATCGACACGCTCTGCGCCCACGCGGACGACCTGCTGACGGCGGACTCGGCGTACGACGCCCTGGAGGAGTGGCTGCGCGCGTTCCTCACGCACGCGTGCGTGAACCAGGGCCTGGGGGGCGCGTTGATGCTGGAACAGCTGGAGGCCTCGGGCGCGCTGGGCGCCGACTGCCACCAGCGCATCCATGACGCCGCGGCGGGCCTCCTGACCCGCGCCCAGGAGGGAGGCACGGCCCGCCCCGACCTGAGCCCTTCCGACCTGCTCCACCTGGTCGTGGGCATCGCCCTGTCGACGGCACGCATGAGTGCGCCCTCACCCGAGGATCCGGAGCAACCGGAGCGGCTCCTGCACCTGGTCCTCGACGCGGTGCGCACACGCTGACCCGGCGGGGCGGCGCCCGTCGACAGCAGCCACGCACGTCGCGTCAGGCCTGCCCGGGCGAGCCGGGTGCCGGGGTACCGAGCGCAGGAAGCGCCGGATGCAGGAAGCACCGGATGCATGGGGCGCCGGGCGCCGGGGTCAGCCACGCTCCCGCGCGCGGTCGTACGCGAGGCCCAGCGCCCCGTGCACCACGAGGACGAGGCCCGCCACCGCCCAGCCACCGCCGCCGCGGCGCTGCAGGGACCAGGCCAGGAGCGGCACCCCAGCGGCCAGTTGCACACCCGCGAGGGCCCGCGCCCGCGGTCCGCGCAGCCAGGGGCCGAGCGGCCCGCTCTCCACGGCGTCGAGCTCCGCCCGCACCGCGTCGCGCCAGCCCGACCACTCGACCTGCCGTACGCCGCTCAGGACGCGGGCCACCTCCCGCAGCCTGTCGGCCGGTTCTCCGGGGCGGAGGCCGGGCGGCAGGTCGACTCCCGCGCGTGTGAGGACGGCGATGAGTCCGCGCAGCCGGGCCCGTGCGTCGGCGTCGGTGTCGGGGCGGGCCAGCACGTCCAGGGCCTGCATGTCGAGTACGGGGTCGAGGCCGAGCCGCGCCGCGAACGTCCGCATCGCCTCGTCCTCGCCGACGGGCGTGCCGTTCGCCAGCCAGACGTAGCCGACCGTCCGCCGGAAGCCCGCCGCGAGCGTGAATCCGGAGCGGTCGGCGTCCCACCACAGCGCGAGGACCGGCCAGGGCGAGCCGACGGCGAGCGCGGTGGCCCATCCGGCGAGCACCCGGTCGACCGGCTCGCCGACCTGCAGCCAGGGCTTGCCCTCGGGCACGAGCACGCTCCACTCGGCACCGGCCGACGCGAGCAGCATCGGCTCGCGCAGCAGCTGGGCGACGGTCTCGACGGAGTCCGGCCGGGCCCGGCAGAGCAGCAGCGCGCCGACGGCCTGGTCGGAGCGGGCGGCCTGAGGGGCGCCGGAGGGTTCAGCGGCGCCTGAGGCGGGAGTCGACTCGGAGGACATGACCCCACGCTAGGACAAACCAGGACGCTTAGCGCATGGGCGGACACGGGCGGCGCATGGTCGATCACGGACCGACGGGGGAGAAAGAGATAGGTCTTGACTTTCCGCATCCGCGATATATCGTGTATAGCACAGACGCGATATGGCGCGTCGCGCCCGATCCGCTCAAGGAGGTCAGCCACCATGCCAGAGTGGTCCGTCGCCGAGCCGAAGAAGCTGACGTTCGACGAGCCCGTGCGGACACTGCGCGTCCGCGTGGTGAACGGCGCGGTGAATGTCGTGGGCACAGACGAGGACGAGGCGAGGCTGGAGGTCTCCGAGCTGTCGGGCCCTCCGCTCACCGTGACGCAGTCCGGCGGCAGCCTGTCCGTCGCGTACGACGACCTGACCTGGAAGGGCCTCATGGGGTGGCTCGCCCCGAAGGGCATCCGCCGGACCGCGGTGGTATCCCTCGCCGTGCCGTCCGGGACCCGCGTCGAGGTGGGAGTGGTCGGCGCCGGAGCCGTGGTCTCGGGGATCGAGGACCGCGCGGAGATCCGGAGCGTCTCGGGCGACACGACGCTCGTCGGTCTGACCGGTTCGGTGAGCGCGGAGACGGTCTCGGGCAACGTGGAGGCCCAGGGGGTCACCGGCGATCTGCGGTTCACGTCGGTCTCCGGCGAGCTGACCGTCTTCGAGGGCACGGGATCCTCCGTACGGGCCGAATCGGTGAGCGGCTCGATGATCGTGGACCTGGACCCGGTGGGTGACCCGACCGACGTCGGGCTCACCAGCATCTCGGGCGAGATCGCGATCCGGCTGCCCCACCCGGCGCACGCGGACGTGGAGGCGAACACGACGAGCGGTTCGGTCGCCAGCGACTTCGAGGACCTCAGAGTCACCGGCCAGTGGGGGGCGAAGAAGATCACCGGCAGGCTCGGTTCCGGCCGCGGGCAGCTCAGGGCGAAGACGATCTCCGGATCCATCGCGCTGCTGCGCAGGCCGCAGGTGGAGGAGGATCTGCACAGGACCGAGAAGACCCCGCGGGACGCGACTGCGGCGGACTCCTCGCCCCCGGTTCCTCCGGCCGACACCCCGACCGACGCCGCGACCGACGCCGCGAAGGCGGACCCCGCCGCCGACGCCCCGACCGACAAGAAGGTGCTCTGAGATGCCTCCCGTGTTCGCCCACGGCCGTCTGCGCCTGTATCTGCTCAAGCTCCTGGACGAGGCCCCGCGCCACGGCTATGAGGTCATCCGCCTCCTCGAAGAGCGCTTCCAGGGTCTGTACGCACCGTCGGCAGGCACCGTCTACCCCCGTCTGGCCAAGCTGGAGGCGGAGGGCCTGGTTACGCACACCACCGAGGGCGGCCGCAAGGTCTATGCCATCACGGACGCCGGACGGGCCGAGCTGGCCGACCGCAGCGGTGAGCTGGCCGACCTGGAGCTGGAGATCCGCGAGTCGGTCGCCGAGCTCGCCGCCGAAATCCGGGACGGCGTGCAGGGCGCGGCGGGTGAGCTGCGGCGTGAGATGCGGGCGGCCGCCCAGCAGGCGCGCGCCGCCGGCAAGTCGGGCTCGGGCACCGGCAGCTTCCCGCGCCCGAGCGACTTCTTCGACAGCACATGGGCCGACAGCGACGGATGGCGCCAGGCCAAGGAGGAGTTCCGGCGCGCCCGGCAGGAGTGGAAGGAGCAGGCGCGGCGGGCGAAGGACGAGAGCCGCCGGGCCCGCGAGGAGGCGCAGCGAGCCCGGCGCGAGGCGCGGGACGCGCAGGAGCGGGCACGCGAGCATGCTCAGGAGGAGCTGCAGCGCATGGCCAAGCGGGTGCAGGAGCAGGTGCAGGACCACTTCGCGCGGGGCGACTGGCCGACGGGGGTCCGTGAGGGCCTTACCGAACTGGCGAAGGAGTTCGGCGAGTTCGGAAGGGACTTCGGCAAGGACTTCGGCGTCGACCTCGGAAAGGACTTCGGCAAGGACTTCGGATGCGGCACGACGGACGACGACACCCAGGAAGGCGACGCCCGGCGCGAGGACGTACGCGACGACGCGCGGGACGACCTGCGTGACGATGCGCGGGGCGAGGCACGGGACGACGTACGAGGCGGCGTACGCGACGCGAGCAAGCCGACGTCGACGTCAGGGCCCGTGTTCACGGAGAAGCGTGACGAGGTGCCCGTGGAGTACGTTCCGGACTGGGCCGAGGAGGACACGGCCGGGGAACCCGTCCGCAACCTGGAGCGGCTCCTGGACCGCTTTCGCGACGACATCCGCGACGCGGCCCGTGACCACGGGGTGTCCGAGGACCAGCTCCGTGAGATCCGCCGCCACCTTTCGCAGGCCGCGGCCCACATCAGCGCCAGCCTGCACCTGCCCCGCACCTGACGCCTCCGACGTGGCGCTCCCCGCCCGACCGCCCCGCTCGCACCGCGAGGTGGCCGGGCGGACGCGGGCGTTCCGGGTGAACCGCTCGGCCTGACCTGGCTCGGCCTGACCTGGCCTGACCTAGCCTGACCTGGCCTGACCTGGCCTGACCGTGGCACGAAGGCCTCACACGGTGAGCACGATCTTGCCGAACTGACCGCCCTCCTCCAGGCGTTCGAAGCCCTCGCGGGCGCGGTCGAGCGGCAGCACCTCGTCGATGACCGGCCGCACCCCGGTGTGCGCGCAGAACGCCAGCAGGTCCTGAAGCTCGTCCTTCGAGCCCATCGTGGAGCCCACGATCTTCAGCTCCAGGAAGAAGACGCGGGTCAGCTCGGCGTGTGAGGGCCGGTCGCCGCTCGTGGCGCCCGAGATCACCAGCGTGCCACCGGGCCGGAGCGACTTGATGGAGTGCGACCAGGTGGCGGCGCCGACCGTCTCGATGACCGCGTCGACCCGCTCCGGCAGCCGTGCCCCGGACGGCACCGCCTCCGCCGCGCCCAGTTCGAGGGCCCGCTTGCGCTTGGCCTCGTCACGGCTGGTGGCGAAGACCTTGAGGCCCGCCGCCTTGCCGAGCACGATGGCGGCCGTCGCGACACCGCCGCCCGCGCCCTGGACGAGGACGGAGTCGCCGGGTCGCACACCGGCGTTGGTGAACAGCATGCGGTACGCCGTGAGCCAGGCGGTGGGCAGGCAGGCGGCCTCGGCGAAGGACAGCTCCTTCGGCTTGGGCAGGACGTTCCAGGTGGGCACGGACACCTGCTCGGCGAAGGTGCCCTGGTACTTCTCGGTGAGGATGGTGCGGCGTTCCCGCGGGCCGACGCCGTGGCCGGACTGGCCGATGACGGAGTGGAGGACGACCTCGTTGCCGTCCTCGTCGACGCCGGCCGCGTCACAGCCGAGGATCATCGGGAGCTTGTCCTCGTCGAGGCCGACGCCCCGCAGGGACCACAGGTCGTGATGATTGAGCGATGCGGCCTTGACGTTCACGGTCGACCAGCCGGGGCGTGACTCGGGGGCGGGCCGCTCCCCCAGCTCAAGGCCTTGCAGCGGCTGGTCACGATCGATTCGAGCAGCGTAGGCAGCGAACATGCCCGCCATTCTGGCCCCTGGGCCCCAAGCCGTGAATGTGATCCTCGCCCCTCTCCTGCCTCTCCGGCCGGGGGCCGATATGCCTACGTGCCCGCCGCTTCGCGGCGGGAGCATCCCGCCCACCTCCCAGACGCCAACGGCGGGCGACCCCCACCTGAAGGGCTCACCCGCCGTGTGACTGGAAACGGGCGGGCGGGCGGGTGGGAGATCCCCGCCCGGCCCACCGCACGGCGTCAGCGCCGAGCAACCCCCTCCGCCCGAGCCGCCGCAGCCACCGCCGCGGTCACGGCGGGGGCCACCCGCTCGTCGAACGGCGACGGAATCACGTACTCCGCGGACAGCTCGTCACCCACGACATCCGCGAGCGCGTCGGCCGCGGCGATCTTCATGCCCTCCGTGATCCGGGAGGCCCGCACCTGGAGGGCGCCCGCGAAGATGCCGGGGAAGGCGAGGACGTTGTTGATCTGGTTGGGGTAGTCCGAGCGGCCCGTCGCGACCACGGACGCGTACTTGTGGGCGATGTCGGGGTGCACCTCGGGGTTCGGGTTGGCCATGGCGAACACGAAGGAGTTCGGGGCCATCGAGGCGACGGCGGGCTCGGGGACCGTGCCGCCGGAGACGCCGATGAACACGTCGGCGCCGGACAGCGCACTCTCCAGGGAGCCGCTGAGCCCCGCCTTGTTGGTGAGCTCGGCGAGCTCCCGCTTGACCGGCGTCAGGTCGTCCCGGTCACGGCTGACGATGCCCTTGCGGTCGGCGACCGCCACGTCACCGAGCCCGGCCTCGAGCAGGAACTTGGCGATGGCGACGCCCGCCGCGCCCGCACCGGAGATCACGGCGCGCAGGTCGCCGAGGGTGCGGCCGGTGAGCCGGGCCGCGTTGCGCAGCGCGGCGAGCGTGACGACCGCCGTGCCGTGCTGGTCGTCGTGGAAGACGGGGATGTCGAGCTGCTCCTGGAGCCGCCGCTCGATCTCGAAGCAGCGCGGCGCGGAGATGTCCTCCAGGTTCACGCCGCCGAACGACGGGGCGAGGCGCACCACGGTCTCGATGATCTCGTCCGTGTCCGTGGTGCCGAGCGCGATGGGCACCGCGTCGACGCCACCGAACTGCTTGAAGAGGATGGCCTTGCCCTCCATGACAGGAAGGGAGGCCTCCGCTCCGATGTCTCCGAGGCCGAGGACGGCGGTGCCGTCGGTGACGACGGCGACGACGTTCGACTTCCACGTGTAGTCGTGGACGAGCTCGGGCTGTTCCGCGATGGCGCTGCACACCTTGGCGACGCCGGGCGTGTACGCGAGGGACAGGTCGTCCTTGTCCCGGACGGGGACGGTCGCCTGGACGGCCATCTTGCCGCCGCGGTGCAGTGCGAAGGCCGGATCGAAGGGCTCGTCGGAGCCTTCGTTGCCCGTATTCGTACCGCTGCGAGGATTGACGATCTCCGCTGCCACTGTGTCTGACCCCTTAAGTCTTCATGGTTGAGGGTGGTCCACTTCCTGGTGCAGAAGTGGGGCGGGCACCGCGTCCGTGCTGCCGCCGGGACCGATCGGTCCCCGGAGCCACGGGCCTGCCCGGCCCCCGGCTCTCCGCCCTGTCGGCGAAGCGGTACGGGAGGTACGTACGAACGCGCGGGCACGCCGCACACGCGCCCTGAGCCCCGGATGAGGGGTGTAACCGTCTTTTCTACCGGATGCTTCCTGCCGCCGACGAGCCCTATCTGTCTCAGCCCGATATGAACGGCGGGTTTCGAGGAGGAGCCGAGCAAGAGCCGAGCAACAGGCGCCCCATTTGGCGGGAAACGTCCGTTTGGGTGGCCCACATAGCGAGATTGGGTGGTTACCAGCCAGTTGGTGCACTTCGCACCACTCCGCCAATGTCCGCGACATCCCGGCCCGTTGGGGTTCGCGAAGCGCCCGTTATCCGATTTTGACATCTCCAGCCCCCAGAATCGGACGGTCCGAATGGCAAGATGCACCATCACACGAGGTCGCGACACCCGAAGGTGTGTGCACGACCGCATGGCTACTCCCCCATCCGCCGGAGGACCCCTATGACCGCAGACACCCTTTGTCGCACGACCGCCGCGAAGTCCGCGAAGTCCCGGATCGTCGCTGTCGGCGCGATCGCGGTCGCCGGCTCGCTGCTGCTCGCCGGCTGCGGCGACCAGCGGGACAACAAGAAGGGCGACGGACAGAAGGTCGTCAGCGCGCCGCTCTCCGACCTGCTGCCCTCGGACATCCGCAACAAGGGCGTCATCAAGGTCGGCTCCGACATCGCCTACCCGCCGGTCGAGTTCAAGGACAAGGACGGCAAGACGGTCGGCATCGACCCGGACATCGCCGACGCCATGGGCAAGCAGCTCGGCGTGGAGTTCCAGTTCGACAACGGCACCTTCGACACGCTGCTCGGCGGTCTGCGCTCCAAGCGGTACCACCTCGCGATGTCGGCCATGACCGACACCAAGAACCGCCAGGAAGGCATCGACGAGGAGACCGGCAAGAAGGTCGGCACCGGCGTCGACTTCATCGACTACTTCACCGCGGGCGTCTCGATCTACACCAAGAAGGGCGAGACCCAGGGCATCAAGAGCTGGTCCGACCTGTGCGGCAAGAAGGTCGTGGTGCAGCGCGGCACCGTCTCGCACGACATGGCCAAGGCAGAGGCCAAGAAGTGCAAGGGCGGCAAGAAGATCGCCATCGAGTCGTTCGACAACGACCAGCAGGCCCAGACCCGGCTGCGCTCCGGCGGCGCGGACGCGGGCTCGTCGGACTTCCCGGTCGCCGCGTACGCCGTGAAGACCTCCGGCGGCGGCAAGGACTTCGAGCTGGTCGGCGAGCAGGTCGAGGCGGCCCCGTACGGCATCGCGGTCTCCAAGAACAACCCCAAGCTGCGCGACGCCATCAAGGCCGCCCTCGACGCGATCATCGCGAACGGCCAGTACGAGAAGATCATCAAGAAGTGGGGCGTCGAGGACGGCGCGGTCAAGAAGGCCAAGATCAACGGCGGCACGTGACCGGCACACGACCACACCCTGTCGCACACCTCGTCGCTGAAAGGCAACACCCGTGACAACGGACATCACCAAGTCGGGCTCGCCAGGCCCGCAGGACGAGCCGCCACGCGCCGCTCCCGAAACCATCAGAGCCATCCCGGTCCGGCACTACGGCCGCTATGTCGCCGCCGTCCTCGCCATCGCCGTACTCGCCGCGATCGTCTTCGCCTTCGCCAACGGCGACATCAACTGGGGCGCGATCCCCGACAACTTCTTCGACGAGCGCATCCTCAAGGGCGTCCGCGAGACCCTGATCCTCACGGTCCTCTCGATGCTCATCGGCGTGGTGGGCGGCGTGCTCCTCTCGGTGATGCGCCTGTCGAAGAACCCGGTGACCCAGTCGATCGCCTGGTTCTACATCTGGTTCTTCCGCGGTACGCCGGTCCTGGTCCAGCTCTTCGTCTGGTTCAACCTCGGCTTCGTCTTCGAGTACATCAACCTCGGCCCGATCTACCAGGACGAGTGGTCGGACTTCATGACGCCGTTCCTGACGGCGCTGCTCGGCCTCGGCCTGAACGAGGCGGCGTACATGGCGGAGATCTGCCGCGCCGGTCTGCTCTCGGTCGACGAGGGCCAGACGGAGGCCTCGCAGGCGCTCGGCATGAGCCACAACAAGACGCTGCGCCGCATCATCATCCCGCAGGCGATGCGCGTGATCGTGCCGCCGACGGGCAACGAAGTCATCAACATGCTGAAGACGACGTCGCTGGTCGCGGCCGTCCAGTACTACGAGCTCCTGAAGTACGCGCAGGACATCGGCACCTCGTCGGGCGCCACCGTCGAGACGCTCCTCCTCGCCGCCACCTGGTACCTGATCATGACGTCGATCCTCAGCGTCGGCCAGTTCTACCTGGAGCGCTACTACGCGCGCGGCTCCTCGCGCGCCCTGCCGCCCACGCCACTGCAGAAGGTCAGGGCGAGCCTGCTCTCGCTGAGCGGCCCGAGGGGAGAGATCCGATGACCGCCATGGTGAAGGCCGAGGCCGTCCACAAGTCCTTCGGCCACGTCGAGGTCCTCAAGGGCATCGACCTGGAAGTGAAGTCCGGCGAGGTCTTCTGCCTCATCGGCCCGTCCGGCTCCGGCAAGTCGACGTTCCTGCGCTGCATCAACCACCTGGAGAAGATCAACGCCGGGCGGCTGTACGTCGACGGGGAGCTGGTCGGCTACCGGCAGAAGGGCGACAAGCTGTACGAGCTCAAGGACAGCGAAGTCGCGATGAAGCGCCGGGACATCGGCATGGTCTTCCAGCGCTTCAACCTCTTCCCGCACATGACCGCGCTTGAGAACGTCATGGAGGCGCCGGTCCAGGTCAAGGGCCAGTCCAAGGCGGCGGCGCGGGAGCGCGCGGGGCAGCTCCTGGAGCGGGTCGGGCTCGCCGACAAGGCGAAGAACTACCCCTCGCAGCTCTCCGGCGGCCAGCAGCAGCGCGTGGCGATCGCCCGGGCGCTCGCAATGGACCCGAAGCTGATGCTGTTCGACGAGCCGACGTCGGCGCTCGACCCCGAGCTGGTGGGCGATGTGCTCGACGTGATGCGCGACCTCGCCGAGTCCGGCATGACGATGGTCGTCGTCACGCACGAGATGGGCTTCGCCCGCGAGGTCGGCGACAGCCTCGTCTTCATGGACGGCGGCGTGGTCGTCGAGTCCGGGAACCCCCGGGACGTACTGACCGACCCGCAGCACGAGCGGACGAAGTCCTTCCTGTCGAAGGTCCTGTAGGCGACAGCCCGCAAGCCAGGCCCTGTCCGCAGACGAAGGCCCGGCAGGCGACGGTTCCGGAAAACGCACACTACGGAGAGGGGTGGGTAGGGTGATTTTTATGTGACAACCCACACCCGAAGTGCAACGGTTGG
>NZ_JBHYJH010000191.1:0-16003 GCF_042740445.1 Streptomyces sp. NPDC059003
GGCTGAATTCTTCAGCCCGTCCGGCGTTTGAGGACCGGGGTCTGGGGCGCCCCGCGAGGACCCCCACCCCCCATGCCACCCTTGACCCCGTGACCAGCACCAAACCCCACCGCAACCCCGTCGGCAGCCACGTCCCCGTGGCCGGCGGCCTCGCCTCCGTAGGCCTCGCCTACGCCCACGACCTGGCCGCGGAAACCGTCCAGGTCTTCGTCGCGAACCCACGAGGCTGGGCGACCCCACCCGGCAACCCCCAGCAGGACGAGGCGTTCCGCCAGGCCTGCGCGGCCGAGGGCATCCCGGCGTACGTCCACGCGCCCTACCTCATCAACTTCGGTTCGCACACGGAGGCGACGGTCGAGAAGTCCGTGGAGTCGCTGCGGCACTCCCTGCGCCGCGGCCGCGAGATCGGCGCCCTTGGCGTGGTCGTGCACACGGGCTCGGCGACGGGCGGCCGGGACCGCGGCGTGGCACTGCGGCAGGTGCGCGAGCGCATGCTGCCGCTGCTCGACGAGCTGACGCACGACGACGACCCGTTCCTGCTCCTGGAGTCGACCGCGGGCCAGGGCTCCTCGCTGTGCTCGCGCACCTGGGACTTCGGGCCGTACTTCGAGGCCCTCGACGCCCATCCCAAGCTCGGCGTCTGCCTGGACACCTGCCACATCTTCGCCGCCGGGCACGATCTGACCGGCCCCGACGGCGCCCGGCAGACCCTGGACCTGCTCGTCGACACCGTCGGCGAGGGCCGCCTGAAGCTGGTGCACGCCAACGACTCCAAGGACGTCGTGGGCGCCCACAAGGACCGGCACGAGAACATCGGCGCGGGCCACATCGGCCCCGAGGCCTTCCGCGAGCTGATCGCCCACCCGGCCATGGACGGCGTACCGCTGATCATCGAGACGCCCGGCGGCAAGGAAGGACACGCGGCGGACGTGGCACGGCTCAAGGAGCTGCGCCAGGGCTGAGACGGCTCCGGTGCGGCCGAGCGTCCCGACAACTGAAGATCCTCACGACTGAAGATCCCTTGAGGAATACCCCGAGGGGGTATACGGTTCCTGCTGAGTCGCAGGAACCGCTCTCTGACGCTGGGGGACACCACATGCAGCACGACACGCACGGGCACCACGACCACGCGGCGCACGCACACGCACACGCACACCACCAGCACGGCGGCGGCAAGGTCTCCTGGTCCATGGCCGCGCAGGCGACCCTGCACTGCCTCACCGGGTGCGCCATCGGCGAGGTGCTCGGGATGATCATCGGCACCGCGCTCGGCTGGGGCAACATGCCGACGATGGCCCTCGCGATCGTGCTCGCGTTCTTCTTCGGCTACTCGCTGACGCTGCGCGGCATCCTCAAGGCGGGCGTCGACTTCAGGACAGCGATCCGGGTCGCCCTCGCCGCGGACACGCTGTCGATCGCCGTCATGGAGCTCATCGACAACGGCGTGATCGCGCTGTGGCCCGACGGCATGGACGCGCATCTGTCGGACGCGATGTTCTGGTACGTCCTCGCGATCGCGCTCGCCGCCGCCTTCGTGATCACGACGCCGGTGAACAAGTGGATGATCGGCCGCGGCAAGGGCCACGCGGTGGTGCACCAGTACCACCACTGACCGGCCACAACAGCACAGCCAGGAGTCAGAGCTCGGGGCCGTCCCCGGGCTCTTCCTGGTACGAGTAGCGCTGCTCGCGCCAGGGGTCGCCGATGTTGTGGTACCCCCGCTCCTCCCAGAAGCCGCGGCGGTCGGCGGTCATGTACTCGATGCCGCGGACCCACTTCGGGCCCTTCCACGCGTACAGGTGGGGCACCACGAGCCGCAGCGGGAAGCCGTGCTCCGCGGTGAGGAGTTCGCCGCCCTTGTGCGTGGCGAAAATCGTGCGCTCGGAGACGAAGTCCGCCATCCGGAGGTTCGAGCTGAAGCCGTACTCGGCCCAGACCATGACGTGGGTGACGTTCGGCGCGGGCGGGGCGAGCGCGAGGACGTCACGGGCGAGCACACCGCCCCACTCGGCGCCGAGCATGCTGAACTTCGTGACGCAGTGCAGATCGGCGACCACCGTCGCGTACGGAAGGGCCGAGAACTCCTCGTGCGTCCAGGAGTGCTTCTCGCCGTCGGCCGTGGCCCCGAAGACCCTGAAGTCCCAGCGCTCCGGGCGGAACTTGGGCACCGGGCCGTAGTGCGTGACCGGCCAGCCGCGCTGCAGTCGCTGCCCCGGCGGAAGCTCCGGATCCGCTCCGTCCCGAGATGTGCGACCCACCGGCTGACCCATGCCTCCATCCTGACAGACGGGGAGCAGTGGACGTGACCAGGTATACGTGGATTCGGGCAACTCCTACTAAGCGTGCACTTACTGGACGCCCCTCGGACGCCAGTGCAAGGATGCGCGCACCTGCCAGTCCCCCCGCTTGGAAGGAGCCTCTGCGATGCAGGGCGACCCCGAGGTCATCGAATTCCTCAACGAGCAGCTGACCGCCGAGCTCACCGCGATCAACCAGTACTTCCTGCACGCGAAGATGCAGGAGAACAACGGCTGGACGAAGCTCGCCAAGTTCACCCGGTCCGAGTCGATCGACGAGATGAAGCACGCGGAGGTGCTGACCGACCGGATCCTCTTCCTCGACGGCCTGCCCAACTACCAGCGGCTCTTCCACGTCCGCATCGGCCAGTCCGTCACCGAGATGTTCCAGGCCGACCGGCAGATCGAGGTCGAGGCGATCGACCGCCTCAAGCGCGGGATCGAGGTGATGCGCGCCAAGGGCGACATCACGTCCGCGAACATCTTCGAGTCGATCCTCGAGGACGAGGAGCACCACATCGACTATCTCGACACCCAGCTGGAGCTGGTGGAGAAGCTCGGCGAGCCGCTGTACATCGCGCAGCTCATCGAGCAGCCGGAGAGCTGACCCGGCCCAGGGCCCGGCCCAGGGCCCGCCCCGGGCGCCCCGGCAGCGGCTAGGCCGCTTCCGGCAGCTCCGCCTCCGGGACCAGGGCCACCGCAGGATCGCCCTGGTCGACCAGCTCACGCCGCGGGCACGCGCCCCGGCCGAGCAGTGCCTGGATGCGCCGCACGCACGACCCGCAGTCGGTGCCCGCCTTGCAGGCCGACGCTATCTGGCGGGGGGTGCAGGCGCCGTCCTCCGCGTGCTTCTTCACCTGTGCCTCGGTCACCCCGAAGCAGTTGCAGACGTACACGCGGTTCACCTCCCGGTCAGGATCTATCGGTAGCGCCGTCCCGATTGATCGGTGAGGCTAACCTAACCTTACCCGCGACCCCGGACCCACAAAAGTCCCGGGTACGCCGGTGGGGCACGGATCACACGGATCCGCGCCCCACCTGTACCTCTGTACGCGCTGTGCCTACTGGTCCCGGTACATCTCCGCCACCAGGAAGGCCAGGTCCAGCGACTGGCTGCGGTTGAGCCGCGGGTCGCAGGCCGTCTCGTAGCGCTGGTGCAGGTCGTCGACGAAGATCTCGTCGCCGCCGCCCACGCACTCCGTGACGTCGTCGCCGGTGAGCTCCACGTGGATGCCGCCCGGGTGCGTGCCGAGCGCCTTGTGGACCTCGAAGAAGCCCTTGACCTCGTCGAGCACGTCGTCGAAGCGGCGGGTCTTGTGGCCGGACGCCGCCTCGTAGGTGTTGCCGTGCATCGGGTCGGTGATCCAGGCGACCGTCGCGCCGGACGCGGTGACCTTCTCGACCAGCTCGGGGAGCTTGTCGCGGACCTTGTCCGCGCCCATGCGGGCGATGAAGGTGAGCCGGCCGGGCTCGCGCTCCGGGTCGAGGCGCTCGATGTACTGCAGCGCCTCCTCGGCCGTCGTCGTCGGGCCGAGCTTGATGCCGATCGGGTTGCGGATCCTCGAGGCGAACTCGATGTGCGCGCCGTCCAGTTGACGGGTGCGCTCGCCGATCCAGACCATGTGGCCCGAGACGTCGTACAGCTCGCCCGTGCGGGAGTCGACGCGGGTCAGCGCCGACTCGTAGTCGAGAAGCAGCGCCTCGTGGGACGAGAAGAACTCGACCGTCTTGAACTCCTCCGGGTCCGTGCCGCAGGCCCGCATGAAGTTGAGCGCGTTGTCGATCTCGCGGGCCAGCTGCTCGTAGCGCTGGCCGGACGGGGACGACTTCACGAAGTCCTGGTTCCAGGCGTGCACCTGGCGCAGGTCGGCGTAGCCGCCGGTGGTGAAGGCGCGCACCAGGTTGAGCGTCGACGCGGAGGCGTTGTACATCCGCTTCAGGCGCTCGGGGTCCGGGACGCGGGCCGCCTCGGTGAAGTCGAAGCCGTTGACCGAGTCGCCGCGGTAGGTCGGCAGGGTCACGCCGTCGCGGGTCTCGGTGGGCTTGGAGCGCGGCTTCGAGTACTGCCCGGCGATGCGGCCGACCTTCACGACCGGCACGGAGGCGGCGTACGTGAGGACGGCGCCCATCTGGAGCAGGGTCTTGAGCTTGTTCCGGATGTGATCGGCCGAGACGGCGTCGAAGGCCTCGGCGCAGTCGCCGCCCTGGAGCAGGAACGCCTCTCCCTTGGCGACGGCCGCCATGCGGGCGCGCAGCTGGTCGCACTCGCCCGCGAAGACGAGCGGCGGATACGACTCGAGGTCCGCGATCACATCGCGCAGAGCCTCGGCATCGGGGTACTCGGGCTGCTGCGCCGCGGGCAGGTTTCGCCAGGTGTTGCCAGCGCTCGCGCTGGTCTTAGCGTTCACGGTCACGCCGTCAACACTAAAGGGTTCGCCGGGGCGTCCATTCACCCGCTCACAAAGTGAGACGGGTCAGACACCGAGCGCTCGGCCGCGCTCGGGGCGGCGAGTGCCAACGCCCGGTGCGTGCGCCGCAGCATCAGGCGCGCCATGCGGGGGTGCGCGAGCCGCACCACGCCCCAGTAGAGCCGGCCGCGGGCCGTGTCGGCGCGAACGGCCGTGCTGAGAGTGATGTGCCCGTCGTCGACGTGGATCGATGCGCGGGCGGTCAGGCCCTTGACCTGGACGTCCAGGAGCACCTCGCCGTCCTCGCGGGCCAGGACCGGGAAGCCCCGCAGGACGCCGGTCCAGGCCCCGGGGTCGCGGGGCAGGCCGGGGAGCAGCGGCATGCGGTACGCGTCCCGGTAGCCGGGGCGGTCGACGGCGTCGCGGATCAGGCGGGCGTCCGCGGGCCGGTCGACCGTTTCCGGGCGGTCCCAGCCGAGACGGTTGAGCAGTCGGACACGGGGCGTCCAGCGGACGGGGGACGCGCAGTCGCCCGTCGCGGCCCGCTCGACGTTGTCGAAGAGCTCCTCGACCATCGTGTCGTGCACGGGCCGGATCACCGTGGGCCACAGGAGCCGCTCCCGGCCCTTCGGCTCGGTCACCAGGACGTGCCGCACGCGGCAGCGGCGCTCCCCCAGCGGCTCGACGGTCAGCTCGTGGAAGCCGCCCCCGGGGTCGGTGAAGTCGAAGCGGACGCGGCGCCCGGGCTCGTACGCCGCCACCCGGTACCGGACCGGGCCGTGGCCGCCGGTCGCGCCCACGCCGAGCGGCCGGTCGAGGGTCATCGCGGGCCAGGCGGGGGTCGGGAAGAGGGGGTCGTCCGGGGCCGACAGGCGGTCGATCAGCGCCCCCACCACGTCGGCCGGGACCGGAATCACTCGCTCGTGCACATTGCGTACGACACCCACGGCGCACCTCCATACGCTTCCGTATGGTCAACCGTACGGTAGCGTATGGTCATGGCGCAACGGCAGCAGCGGAAGACCCCGGCGAAGGCCCGGCTCAGCGCTCGGGACTGGGCCGACGCGGCGCTCGCCGCGATCGCCGACGGCGGGCTCGCGGCGGTCGCCGTGGAGCCGCTCGCGGTCCGGCTCGGCACCACCAAGGGGAGCTTCTACTGGCACTTCGCGAACCGCGACGCCCTGATCGAGGCCGCGCTCGACCGCTGGACGGAGATCAGCACCGAGGGGGTCATCAGCGAGGTCGAGGCCGAGCCGGACGTCCGCAGGCGCATCCGGCTGCTCTTCGCCGAGGCCATCAGCTCGGCGTCCGCCGACCCGCTCGAGATCTCGCTGCTCGCGACCGCCTCGCACCCCAAGGTCGCCGCCGCCCTGCGCCGGGTGACCGAGCGCCGCGTCGCGTACGTGGCCGGGCTCTTCGCCGAGCTCGGCTTCCCCGAGCCGGAGGCCCGCCGCCGCGGCCTGCTCGCGTACACGGTCTACCTGGGCCACGCCCAGCTCGGGCACGCGGTGCCGTCGGTGCTGCCCGGCGAGGACGAGTTCGGCGCCTACCTGGACGAGGCGTTCGACGGCCTGATGACGCGCCCGTGATGCGCTAGGGTGCGGGGCATGTTCACGCAGTCGACCCGCTCCTGGTGGTGGCCCGCTCATCCGGCGGCCCACTGACTGCGCGTACCCAGCAGACATCGCGAAGGCCGCCCGAGGGGCGGCCTTCAGTGTTTCCCGGACGGCGTCCGGGACCGGCCGTTCCTCTCCCGCCCAGAGAAGGAACAGCCGCCATGCACCTCTCCGACGTCATGACCGACGACCGACCGTTCGCCCTCCTGCGCCGCCGCACGCCCGGCCGCGACCAGGACACGGTGGAGGTCCTGATCGGCCCCGTGGCCGCGTACGACGCTCTCGCCGACATCCCCGAGGGCCTCGCGCTCGTGCCGTTCCGGCAGATCAGGGAGCGCGGCTTCGACGTGACCGACGACGGCACGCCGCTGTTGGTCCTCACCCCCGAGGAGCGGCACGAACTGCCGCTCGCCGACGCCCTCGCGGCCCTCCCCGAGCGGGACGTGCGCGTCGTGGACGGGGCCTTCGACGTGAGCGACGAGGAGTACGCCGAGACCGTCGGCCGGGTCCTGCGCGAGGAGATCGGGCGGGGCGAGGGCGCGAACTTCGTGATCCGGCGTACGTACGAGGGCAGGGTCCCCGGGTTCGGGCGGGCTCAGGCGCTGGCGCTGTTCCGGCGGCTGCTCACCGGCGAGCGCGGTGCGTACTGGACGTTCGTCGTACACACCGGGGACCGCACGCTGGTCGGGGCGAGTCCCGAGGTGCATGTGCGGATGTCCGGCGGGACCGTCGTGATGAACCCCATCAGCGGGACCTACCGCTACCCGGCCGAGGGGCCGACCGTCGACGGCCTGCTCCGCTTCCTCTCCGACGCCAAGGAGACCGAGGAGCTGTCGATGGTCGTCGACGAGGAGCTCAAGATGATGTGCACGGTCGGCGACATGGGGGGCGTGGTGGTCGGGCCGCGTCTGAAGGAGATGGCGCATCTGGCGCACACCGAGTACGAGCTGCGGGGGCGGTCGTCCCTGGACGTGCGGGACGTGCTCAGGGAGACCCTGTTCGCGGCGACCGTCACCGGCTCGCCCGTGCAGAACGCCTGCCGGGTCATCGAGCGCCACGAACGGGGCGGGCGCGGCTACTACGCGGGGGCGCTCGCCCTGGTCGGCCGGGACGCGGGCGGGGCGCAGACCCTGGACTCGCCCATCCTGATCCGCACCGCCGACATCGCCGCCGACGGCCGTCTGCGGGTGCCGGTGGGGGCGACGCTCGTGCGCGGCTCGGACCCGGCCGGTGAGGTGGCGGAGACGCACGCGAAGGCGGCGGGCGTCCTCGCGGCGCTCGGGGTGCGGCCCGGGCGCGCGCGGGACGAGGCCGCGCGGCCCGCGCTCGCCGACGACCCGCGGGTGCGGGCGGCCCTCGACGGGCGCCGGGCCCACCTCGCGCCGTTCTGGCTGCGGATGCAGAAGGTGGCGCACGATCTGTCGGGGCACGCGCTCGTGGTCGACGGCGAGGACACGTTCACGGCGATGCTCGCACACGTGCTGCGCTCGTCGGGGCTCACGGTCACGGTCCGGCGGTACGACGAGCCGGGCCTCGCGGACGCCGCGCGGGCGCACGAGGGCCCGGTCGTGCTCGGCCCCGGGCCCGGCGACCCGTCCGACGCGGCCGACCCGAAGATGCGGCTCCTGCGCTCCCTCACGGCCGGGCTCATCGGCGACCGGCGCCGGCCGGTGCTCGGCGTGTGCCTCGGCCACGAGCTGATCGCGGCCGAGCTGGGCCTGGAGATCGTCCGCAAGGAGGTCCCCTACCAGGGGGCGCAGACGACGGTCGACCTGTTCGGGCGGCGGGAGACCGTCGGCTTCTACAACAGCTTCGTGGCGCGCTGCGACGACGAGGCCGAGGCCGAGCTGGCCGCGCACGGCGTCGAGGTCGCCCGCGACCCGGCCACGGGCGAGGTGCACGCGCTGCGCGGCCCCGGGTTCGCCGGCGTCCAGTTCCACCCGGAGTCGGTGCTCTCGCTGCGCGGCGCGGCCGTGGTGCGGGAACTGCTCGGTCAGCTGGCCGGGGCCCCGGGCACGAGCACGTTCTCCGAGCGGCGGCCCGCCCGGTAGTCGAGGACGTTGGTGACCGTGGCGTCGATGATCTGGCCGACGGCGTCCTCGGTGTAGTACGCCTGGTGCGAGGTGACCACGACGTTCGGGAACGTGACGAGGCGGGCCAGGGTGTCGTCCTCGACGACTTCGAGGGACTTGTCGAGGAAGAAGAGCCCGGCCTCCGCCTCGTACACGTCGAGGCCGACGCCCGTGAAGCGGCCCGCGCGGAGCTCCGCGACGAGGGCGTCGGTCTCGATGAGGCCGCCGCGGCTGGAGTTCACCAGGATCGCGTCGTCCTTCATGGCGCGCAGCGCGGCGGCGTCGATGAGGTGCCGGGTCGCGGGCAGCAGCGGTACGTGCAGACTGATCAGGTCGGACTCGGCGAAGAGCCGGTCCTTGTCGACGTACTTCATGCCGAGGCCCACGCACTCGGGGTTCTCGGCGACGTCCCAGCCGAGCAGGGTCATGCCGAAGCCGTGCGCGATCCGGGCGAAGGCCGCGCCGATCTTGCCGGTGCCGAGGACGCCGACGGTGCGGCCCCGGAAGTCCCGGCCCATCAGGCCGTCGAGGCGGAAGTCGAAGTCGCGGGTGCGGTTGCTCGCGCGGACGATGCGGCGGTTGACGGCCATCGCCAGGGTCCAGGCGAACTCCGCCACGGAGTACGGCGAGTAGTACGAGACGCGGGCGACGGTGAGGCCGAGGCGCTCGGCGACCTGGAGGTCGATGTTGTTGAAGCCCGTGGAGCGCTGGGCGATCATCTGGGTGCCGCCGGCGGCGAGGGTCTGCAGGACGCGGTTGTCCAGGACGGCGTTGACGCTGGTGGAGATGATCTCGTAGCCGGCGGCGATGGGGGCGGTGTCCTCCGTCAGGAAGACGTCCAGGCAGCGGATGTCGTGGTGCGGGGCGAAGGCCTTCTCGATGAGGGGGCGCTCGTCGGCCTGGACGCCGAAGGCGAGAATCTCCACGGTTTCACTCCCGTTGGGGTACGCAGGTTCCGTACAGGGTGAATATACGTTTCCGTGGCATTTGGTGCCGTCGGGCGGCAACCGGCCCCCGCCGCTCCGCGGCGGGGTTTCTCCCACCCGCCCGCCCATGACGCTCGTCCCCGGCGCGCCGAAAACCCGCCGCGGTGGGATCAGCCGCCGGCGGCGATCAGGCCCCGCCGGAGGCGGTCACCTGCCGTGCGAGTGGAAACGGGCGGGCGAGTGGGAGGGAAAACCGCCGCGGTAGCGGCGGCACCACCCACCGGCCGTCAGCCGAAGAAGACGCCGACCTCCTCGTACAGGGAGGGGTCCACCGTCTTCAGCCTGGCCGTCGCATCCGCGATAGGCACGCGGACGATGTCCGTGCCGCGCAGCGCGACCATCTTGCCGAAGTCGCCGTCCCGGACGGCGTCGATCGCGTGCAGGCCGAACCGCGTGGCGAGCCAGCGGTCGAACGCGCTGGGGGTGCCGCCGCGCTGCACATGGCCGAGGACCGTCGTACGGGCCTCCTTGCCCGTGCGCCGCTCCACCTCCTTGGCCAGCCACTCGCCGACCCCGGACAGGCGCACGTGCCCGAACGAGTCGAGGGACCCGTCCTTGAGGACCATCTCGCCGTCCTTGGGCATCGCCCCTTCGGCGACGACGACGATCGGCGCGTAGGAGGCCTTGAAGCGCGAGGTGACCCAGGCGCAGACCTGGTCGAGGTCGAAGCGCTGCTCGGGGATGAGGATGACGTTGGCGCCGCCCGCGAGGCCCGAGTGCAGCGCGATCCAGCCGGCGTGCCGGCCCATGACCTCGACGACCAGGACCCGCATGTGCGACTCGGCGGTGGTGTGGAGGCGGTCGATGGCCTCCGTGGCGATGCCGACGGCCGTGTCGAAGCCGAAGGTGTAGTCGGTGGCGGACAGGTCGTTGTCGATGGTCTTCGGTACGCCGACGACGGGCACGCCGTACTCGTCGGTGAGGCGCGCGGCGACGCCGAGGGTGTCCTCGCCGCCGATCGCGATCAGGGCGTCGACCTCGGTCTTGGCGAGGTTGTCCTTGATGCGGCGGATGCCGCCCTCGACCTTGAGGGGGTTGGTGCGCGAGGAGCCGAGCACGGTGCCGCCGCGCGGCAGGATGCCGCGTACGGCGGGGATGTCGAGCTGGACGGTGTCGCCCTCCAGCGGACCGCGCCAGCCGTCCCGGAAGCCGACGAAGTCATAGCCGTACTCCTGCACGCCCTTGCGGACGACGCCCCGGATGACGGCATTGAGCCCGGGGCAGTCGCCGCCTCCGGTCAGAACTCCGACCCGCATGGAAATGTCCCTTCGCCGCGGTTGCGCTGACGCGGGCCACGCTAATGGTGATCCGCGTCACTCCGGGATGGGGCGAACGGTGAATTCCGGGACGTGGTACGGGAGTTGCGGGTGGGGCGAGCACTCCGGTTCACCCGAAGGGGTCACCCGCCGGTGGGGTCATCCTCCGGTGGGCTCGTCCGTGTCGAGGCCGCGCTCGATGGCGTACCGCACGAGCTCGACGCGGTTGTGCAGCTGGAGCTTGCCGAGGGTGTTCTGGACGTGGTTCTGCACCGTGCGGTGCGAGATGACCAGGCGCTCGGCGATCTGCTTGTAGCTGAGGCCCTTGGCGACCAGGCGCAGGACCTCCGTCTCGCGGTCGGTCAGGCGCGGGGCACCCGGCTCGTCGGGCGTCGCGGGGGCGGGCTCGGACGCCAGGCGGCGGTACTCGCCGAGGACCAGGCCCGCGAGTCCCGGCGTGAACACGGCGTCGCCGACGGCGGTGCGGCGCACGGCGTCGATGAGCTCGTCGGTGGACGCGGACTTCAACAGGTAGCCGGTGGCGCCGGACTTGACGGCCTCCAGGACGTCGGCGTGCTCGCCGCTCGCCGAGAGCACCAGGACGCGCAGGGCCGCGTTGGCGCCGACGAGCTCCTTGCAGACCTGGACGCCCGGCTTCAGCGGCAGGTTCAGGTCGAGCACGAGCACGTCGGGGGCCGCGGCCTGGGCGCGGCGCACCGCCTGCTCGCCGTCGCCCGCGGTCGCCACCACGTCGAAGCCGGACTCGGCGAGGTCGCGGGCGACGGCGTCGCGCCACATCGGGTGGTCGTCGACGACCATCACCTTGACCGGGTCCCCGGCACTCTGCTTCCGCTGCTCGCTCATCAACGCACTGCCTGCCCCCCTGCGCCCCTGGGGACGCGTAGTTCCACTTCCGTTCCCTGGCCCGGCACCGAGATCAGCTCGGCCGTGCCCCCGATGTCCCGGAGGCGGCCGCGGATCGACAGGGCGACGCCGAGCCGCCCCTCCCCCTCGGCCTGCGCCAGCCGCCCCTCCGGGATGCCCGGCCCGTCGTCGCGGACCGTCACGATGACGGCGTCCGGCTCGTCCTCGACGAGGATCCAGGCGCGGGCGCCGTCCCCCGCGTGCCTGCGGACATTGTCCAGGGCGGCGCCGACGGCCGCCGCGAGTTCCCTGGCGGCGCCCGGGGCGAGCGGCACGGGCGCGCCGGGCTCCGAGAGCGTCACCTTCGATCCGGCGTACGGCGCGAGCAGCGCGCGCAGGTCGCGCGGCGCCGTGTCGGACGGCTCGTCGTCCGGCTCCTCCACGACGCGGACGACGGCGCCGTCCGCGGCGTCCTCCGAGGCGTGCGAGGCCGGCACCAGGCCTCCGGCGACCAGCGTGCGCAGGGCGACCTCCTGCTCGCCCGCCATCCGGCCGAGCTCGGCCGCCTCGCCGCCGATGGCGGTGCCGCGGCGCTGCACCATCGCGAGGACCTGGAGGACGCTGTCGTGGATGTCCCGGGCCAGGCGCTCCCGCTCACGCGTGGCGGCCTCGATCTCCAGGGCCCGGGCGAGCGTGCGCTCGGACGCGCGGGCGACCTCCACCACGTAGCCGATGGCGATGGAGGCGATGCACACGAGCAGGACGTTGTGGACCGTGTCGCGGCTGAACGCGCCGCGCTGCACGACGTTCGCGATGCCCACGAGCAGCGACGCGAAGGCGGCCCAGCGCCAGCCGCCCTTGATCGCGAAGGCGAGGACGGACCCCGCCGCCCATATCGAGGGCAGCGTCGGGCCGCCGTCGGAGATCCGCTCGGCGGCGTCGGCGGCGCGGGTCAGGAGGATGCCGGTGAGCGCGACCGCGAGGTCGACGACGAGGAAGCGCTTGGTGCAGCTCGCCGCGTTGGCGACCTTCGGCAGCGTGGCGAGGGTCCAGGCGGCGAGCACCGCGAAGTAGGCGATGGCCACCCAGGGACGGGCGAAGTCGCGGTGCGCGGCGACGAAGAGAGCGATGGCGTACAGCATGGTCAGGACGCGGTATCCGGCGAGCGCGCGCCACAGCGGCAGCTCGACCGACATCCTCATGACTTTTTCGCGCCTGGCCATGACCCCCACGCCCCCACCCCACGGGGCGCCCGCGGCGCCCCTTTGCACCGACGCCGTCAGGCGCCGGACCGTTCCCGCTCCGCCTTCTCCGCCTTCACGGCTTCCTTCGCCGCCTTGGCCGCCTCCGAGAGCTGGCGCTTCGCGGCGGTCGCGTACATGTCGACGTACTCCTGGCCGGAGAGCTTCATGATCTCGTACATGACCTCGTCGGTGACCGCGCGCAGGACGAAGCGGTCGTGCTCCATGCCCTGGTAGCGGCTGAAGTCGAGCGGCTCGCCGATGCGGATGCCGGGGCGCATCAGCTTCGGCATCACCTTTCCGGGCGGCTGGATCTTCTCGGTGTCGATCATCGCCACGGGGATGACCGGGGCGCCGGTGGCGAGCGCGACGCGGGCGAGGCCGCCCGGCTTGCCGCGGTAGAGGCGGCCGTCGGGCGAGCGGGTGCCCTCGGGGTAGATCCCGAACAGCTCGCCGCGCTCCAGGACCTCGATGCCGCTCTTGATGGCCGCCTCGCCCGCGCCGCGCGCGCCGGAGCGGTCCACCGGCAGCTGTCCGACGCCCTTGAAGAACGCGGCCGTCATCCGGCCCTTGATGCCGGGCGTGGTGAAGTACTCGGCCTTCGCGATGAAGGTGACCTTGCGGTCGAGGACCGCAGGCAGGAAGAAGGAGTCCGAGAACGACAGGTGGTTGCTCGCCAGGATGGCGGGGCCCTCGGCGGGAATGTTCTCGAGGCCTTCCACCCAGGGCCTGAAGGCGAGCTTCAGGGGCCCTCCGATGGAGAGCTTCATTGCGCCGTAGATCAAACCGAGTGCCTCCTGTGTCTGTGGATCAGACCATAACCCGACGAAGGCCCCCGCTCCCCCCCGGAGCGCGGCCGGCGGACCCCGCCCCGGGGCGCCGCCGGGGCGGGCCGCGCGCCGCGAAGGACCTGGTCGGTGTCGGTCCCGTCGCGTACCGTGAAGTACTCCCCGAACACGAAGTACCTCACCTCACGCAACCCCACCTCACGAAGGAGACCGAAGGTGCCGGTCCTCCCCGGAGCCGAGCCGTACCGCCACGAGGGCGGCGAGGTCGGCGTCCTGCTGTGTCACGGCTTCACCGGATCCCCCCAGTCCCTGCGCCCCTGGGCGGAGTACCTCGCGGAGCGCGGCCTGACCGTGTCCCTGCCGCTGCTCCCAGGACACGGCACACGCTGGCAGGACATGCAGGTCACGGGCTGGCAGGACTGGTACGCGGAGGTGGACCGCGAGCTGCGCCTGCTGAGCGAGCGCTGCGCCGAGGTGTTCGTCTTCGGCCTGTCGATGGGCGGCGCCCTCGCCCTGCGGCTCGCCGCGAAGCACGGCGACGCGGTGCGCGGCGTGGTCGTCGTCAACCCGGCGAACAAGGTGCACGGCCTGGCCGCGCACGCCCTGCCGGTCGCCCGCTTCCTGGTGCCCACCACCAAGGGCATCGCCAGCGACATCGCCAAGGACGGCTCGGCCGAGATCGGGTACGACCGCGTGCCGCTGCACGCCGCGCACTCGATGCGCCGCTTCTTCCGCCTCGTCGACGCGGAACTGCCGCAGGTCACCCAGCCGTTGCTGCTCCTGCACAGCCCGAACGACCACGTGGTGCCGCCCGCCGACTCCGCCCGCGTCCTCAGCCGGATCTCGTCCACGGACGTCACGGAGCTCCTGCTGGAACAGAGCTACCACGTCGCGACGTTGGACCACGACGCGGACCGGATCTTCGAGGAGAGCTACGCGTTCATCGGCCGGCTCGCCGCAAAGGCAGGCAAGGAAGGGACGGCCACCGGTGGCTGAGCAGCAGGACCGCGACGAGAGCCGCGAGCCCGACGAGCGGACGGCACCCCCGGGCGGGGAGCCCGCCGTGCCCCTGGACGAGGAGGCCGCCTGGCGCGCCATCGTCGCCGGGTACGGCGAGGAGCCCGCGGACCCGCCCGGCGCCAAGCCGTTCAAGTCGGTCGAGGACCTGGCGCTCCTGGAGGCGGAGACCAACGGCCCGGCGTCCGACGAGGAGCGCACCGGCCCGTCGAAGGACTCCGCCCTTTCGAAGGACATCGGCGACAAGAGCGGTGACGGCGCGCGGCCGCTCGGCAGCTCGGTCTCCTTCGCCCCGGGCGTGGGCGGCGCGGGCCCGCGCGACTACGACGCCCCCGAGGCGTCCGAGGACGACTTCGACGCGGACGACGAGGGCCACTTCGTGCCGCCCGAGCCGCCGCCGCTGCCCGAGGCCGACGTCACGGCGAAGTTCGCCTGGCTGGCCGTGATCGGCGGCCCCGTGCTGCTGCTGCTCGCCGTCCTGCTCGGCTGGCAGATGACGTGGTGGCTCACGACGCTCGGCATCGGCGGCTTCCTCGGCGGCTTCACGACGCTGGTGGTGCGGATGAAGGGCGACGACGACGAAGAACACGACGACCCGGGCCGAGGGGCGGTCGTCTAGGCGGGCAGCCTCAGCGCCGCCAGCACAGGAAGGTGGTCCGTCGCCGCCCTGAGGTCCGCGTCCGTCACCCCCGGGTGGCCGAGGGGCACTCCGCAGCCCAGGACCTGGACGCCCGGGGTCGCGAAGATGCCGTCGATGCGCTGGTGCGGGTCGGTGGGCGTCGAGGTGTACTCGCCGCCCCAGGGCGCGGTGGCCCAGCAGTCCTGAAGGTCGCCCGCCAGCCTGCGGAACGTCCGCCCGTCGGGCCGGTCGTTGAGGTCGCCGCCCGCGACCGCGTGGTCCACGCCCATCGTGGCGAGCCGGTCGAGCAGCATGCCGCCCTGGTCGTACCGCTCGTCGCTCTGCAGGCTCAAGTGGCAGCTCAGGACGCCGAGCCGGACGCCGCCGAAGCGGACGACGGCCGTGGCGAAGCCGCGCCGGTGCAGGCCGGGCGTCAGCGGAAGCAGCACGTCCTCGGTCCGCTCGACGGTCGCCCGCAGCGAGCAGAGCAGCGCGGGCCCGGCCGCCGTGGCACCACCGGAGAGCAGCACCAGATCCGCCGCACGGGCGAGCCGCGTCAGCTTCTTGCGCCAGCGGAAGAACCGCGGCGCCTCCTGCACGAGGACGAGGTCGGGCGCGCACGCGGCGATGACGCGGGCGAGCGCGTCCGTGTCGTCGCGCATCGAGCGGATGTTGTAGCTGAGTACGCGGATGACGGCCGAACCATCGGCTTCGGTGCGGGAGTTGGGCAGGTCACGCGTCGGGCTCGTGGGCATGGCGATCAAGATACGGGACACGCGCGGCGGAAACATGAAAGCGCCGGACGGGCTGGATGTATCCAGCCCGTCCGGCGTTTGAGG